>NZ_BEHC01000108.1:0-193 GCF_003112495.1 Enterococcus sp. H57 | reverse complement strand
GAAGGTGCGGCTGGATCACCTCCTTTCTAAGGAATATTACGGAGACTACACAATTTGTTTTTACTTTGTTCAGTTTTGAGAGGTTTACTCTCAAACACTTTTGTTCATTGAAAACTGGATATTTGAAGTAAATGTAAGTAATACAAACCGAGAACACCGCGTTGAATTTGAAAGCTGAACAAATTGTTTAGCC
>NZ_BEHC01000107.1:0-252 GCF_003112495.1 Enterococcus sp. H57 | reverse complement strand
TTGTTCATTGAAAACTGGATATTTGAAGTAAATGTAAGTAATACAAACCGAGAACACCGCGTTGAATTTGAAAGCTGAACAAATTGTTTAGCCTGAAGCAAAATAGGCGGACGGCCATAAAATCTTTGATTTTATGAGACGATCGATCTTTTTACCGCACAGGCTGATTTGTGAGCTGGATAGAGTTTTTTAATAAGTTCAATTGCTTATTTTCTTGATCTAACTTCTATCGCTAGAAGAAGGATCAAAACC
>NZ_BEHC01000106.1:0-217 GCF_003112495.1 Enterococcus sp. H57 | reverse complement strand
CACCGTTTAAGGAAGAGGTCGTGAGCCTGCCGTTCAGCTCCGAGTCACAAGGAGCAATTTCAAAAAACAGCTTCTCATGTTTGTTGAATATTGTAACTTGTGACCGAGGAGTTGACAGGAGAACACCGTTTAAGGAAGAGGTCGTGAGCCTGCCGTTCAGCTCCGAGTCACAAGGAGCAATTTCAAAAAACAGCTTCTCATGTTTGTTGAATATTGT
>NZ_BEHC01000104.1:0-573 GCF_003112495.1 Enterococcus sp. H57 | reverse complement strand
GTCAAATTAAGCTAGAATAAAATGCTTCTTGTACATAGCTCAAAAATATTTCGATTGGTGTTCTGTAATTCAATGATTTTCTTGGAATATGATTACGTTGATTGCTGACACTGGAAATAAATGTCTGATTCACTTTTCTAAAATCCATTGATTTCGGCAGTCCATTACGACGCAGAATCCCGTTAGAATTCTCGTTTAATGGGCGTTGAGAAGGTGTTCCAGGGTCCGCAAAATATATATCAATATCATGTTGGTTACTAATGGCTTTCCAGTTAGAAAATTCTTTTCCACAGTCAAACGTAATAGATTTAAAGAAGTTTTTAGGGAAGCGAGAAAACCATTGATTAAGGGCAGTTTCAATATCTAATGCCTTACGGCCGTTGGGTTTAATCGTGATAATGACTTTAGATAATCTTTCAACTAAAGTAATGACGGCACTTTTATGATGAATGCCAACGATCGTATCACCTTCAAGGTGACCAAACTCAGAATTGAAATCAGGATAATTATCAGGTCGATCATGGATTGAGCGCTGATACTGTTGTTTTCCCCGTTTTTCCTGATGGCCATTGG
>NZ_BEHC01000103.1:0-208 GCF_003112495.1 Enterococcus sp. H57 | reverse complement strand
GATTTGGAGTTATTTGACTATGTCAATTGGTGGAACCACCTTCGGTTGCACGGTACACTTGGCTACGAGACACCGGTTGGTTACCGTAA
The DNA here is from genome assembly GCF_003112495.1 of Enterococcus sp. H57. NCBI lineage: Bacteria > Bacillati > Bacillota > Bacilli > Lactobacillales > Enterococcaceae > Enterococcus > Enterococcus sp. H57. The sequence goes on along the minus strand of NZ_BEHC01000103.1, from coordinate 119 downwards.
CCAGAAATTGGCGCAGCGAATCCTAGATAATGAGCTCGGATGTGCTAACGCTAGCGAGGCAGTCTAACTTTAACTGTTAGCTCCTGCCGAAGATCGTCACATCCGAGGAGGCTCATTGT
>NZ_BEHC01000102.1:0-14365 GCF_003112495.1 Enterococcus sp. H57 | reverse complement strand
CAACAGGTAACCGATACATTAGTTTCAATGTTTACTGAGTAACTAATTATTTTGCAGGAGGACAATTTATTTACACAAAATTATTGACGCTCCCGATTGTTGTATTAATGGAAAAGGGGAAAGCAGCAAGTAAATTTAGTTTTTCTATTAAATATTCTCCACTTTTTAACCTTTTATAGTACTTAGATTTAATCCTATATGTTTAGAGAGTTCATTGGCAGCATGATTTTGCAAAGCTTCTCGAATTATTGTTATATTAGAAACTTTACTGTTCATAATTATGCTTCTTTTTTAACTCAAAGTCCAAAGGGCTACAGTGGACTTTGAGTTAAAAATAAAAAGCCCTAGTTATTTTGAAAAATAAAAAAAGAACAGCGTAAATGTTTTCGAAATGCTTTCGCACCAACATTTACCTGTTCCGTGGGTTTGGCACCCAATGGGCCGTGAGGGGCTCGAACCCGCGACCCGCTGATTAAGAGTCAGCTGCTCTACCAACTGAGCTAACGGCCCGTACAAAAAGTACTTAATAATAGTAGCACTAAGAATTTTAAAATGCAAGACTACATTTAAAGAAAATCAGAAAAATCTTTACTTCCTTATAGGAAATCATTCATAGATTATTCACATTTGCTCGCTATTATATAAGCATACCAACAAACAAAGTTCTTGCAAGAGAACAAACCCTAACACTTTTTTCATTTTTTACTCCTTTCCCGCCGTCTCCCCGGCGGGTCTCCTGTTCTTAACGATAAAAGACAAGAAGGCTTAGCCTTCTTGTTTTTTGTTTTCATGGAATCCCGCTAATCAAATCACCTAGTTAAAGCAACTAGATTGAATGTTTATCATAAGTCTGATATCATGTTTATGAAATGAAAAAAGGAGCGGTTATGATGGAAAAAATGCGTCAGCAATTAATGGAGTGGGGGAAGGAACTAGAAACATTCCGTCTGCCTCACTGGGAAGAACTCCCTGACTTAGAACTTTATATGGACCAAGTCAGAACGTTAGTTGATCGTTATCTTTCACCTGTGATACAAGGAGAAAAGCATCCATTGCTTACCTCTTCTATGGTAAACAATTACGTTAAACTAGGTTTGATACCAGCACCAGTTAAAAAAAGATATAACAAAGAACACGTAGCATTTTTACTTGCAATCACTACGTTGAAACAAGTATTGACTATTCCTGAAATCAAAGAAGGGATATTGTTCCAAGGAAAAACAGTAGGAATTCGTGAAGCCTATAATCTATTTTGCGATGAACAAGAAGCAGCTGTGTGGATGGTCAGCCAATTAGCACAAGGTAAATCTCATCCGCAAAAATTCGACCAGGCAACCCCTGTAGAATATATTGCTGTAAGAGCGGCAACTTTATCGTTTGCAATGAAACTTCTTGCGGAAAAAACGATTGTTCTAGAAACCGAATATTTAAAAGAGGAGAAAACAAATGAAAAACAATAAAATCGCAATTTTAGTAGATTCAGGTACGGATGTGCCAGAAGAATTGATAAAAAAATACGAGATGTATATGATCCCATTGAAAATTATTTATAAAGATCAGGTATATACAGATAAAATTGACATTACCCCTGAAGAGATCTATCAACGTTTGCCAGAGGAAATCCCTGGTACATCTTTGCCGGATGGTGAGTCAATCACAGAAATCTTTGAGCAAATCAAAAAAGACGGTTATGAAAAGGTACTTGCGGTAACAATTTCCAGTGGATTGAGCGGGACATATAATGTGGTTCGTTTAATTGCACAACAGCAAGAAGAATTGGAAGCATATGTACTAGATACGAAAAATATTGGTATTGGTGCAGGTTTTTCTGCGATCCAAGCAGCAAAATGGCTGGAAGAAGGAGTAGAATGGGATCAACTGATCAGTAATCTGAATGAGTTAGTCGAAAGAACAAAAGTTTTCTTTAATGTTGCGACATTGGAATATCTTCAAAAAGGTGGACGGATCGGTTTAGTTGCTTCTATTGTAGGAACCGCTTTAAAACTTAACCCAATCATCTCATGTAATGAAGAAGGGATTTATTACACAGTAGGAAAAGCTAGGGGACGTAAAAAAAGTTTGGATAAAACGGTTGCTTACGTCAAAGAAAAAATCGGTAATGCAAAGGTCTTCAACTTAGCTGTTGCCCATGGGGATGCGAAAGAAGAAGCAATTGAAATGGAAGCGAGACTTAAAAGAGAGTTCCCACAAGCAAACCAAATCTACTTTGGCCAGATTTCTCCGGCATTAGTAGTCCACACTGGTCCGGGATTATTGGGTGTCGGTATACAAGTTTTAGAAGGATAAATCAAAAAAAAGGAAACACTGAGGTGAAAATCAGTGTTTTCCTTTTTTATTGAAGTTAGAACAAAAAATAATAAAGTATTTTGCACTTTCATTTTAATTTTCTCTTTTGTTTTATAGGCAAAGATGAAACAAAAGCAGAAATACGGTATAATGAGAAGGTATGACAATAATATATAAGAGGTGGCTCTTTATGAAAAAAGTTTTAGTTGTCGATGATGAGAAGCCGATTTCGGATATCGTCAAATTCAATTTAGCCAAAGAAGGCTATGATGTTTATACTGCATATGATGGGGAAGAAGCCTTGGAAAAAGTTGCTGAGGTAGAACCTGATTTGATTTTACTTGATTTGATGCTACCTAAAATGGACGGCTTAGAAGTTGCTCGTGAGGTACGCAAAACTTATGATATGCCGATCATTATGGTAACAGCCAAAGATTCTGAAATTGATAAAGTCCTAGGCTTAGAGTTAGGCGCCGATGATTACGTGACCAAGCCATTTTCCAACCGAGAATTAGTTGCACGTGTCAAAGCAAATCTTCGTCGCGGTGCCACGGCTGCGAAGGAACCAGAAGAGGCAGCACCTGCGGAATTGACGATTGGTGATTTGACGATCCATCCAGAAGCTTACATGGTGACGAAACGAGGAGAAACAATCGAGTTAACACATCGTGAATTCGAACTACTCTTTTACTTGGCGAAGCACCTTGGACAAGTGATGACAAGAGAACATTTATTACAAACGGTTTGGGGTTATGATTATTTTGGAGATGTACGAACAGTGGATGTAACTGTACGTCGTTTGCGTGAAAAGATCGAAGATAATCCAAGCCATCCAAATTATTTAGTGACACGTCGTGGTGTCGGTTACTATTTGCGTAACCCAGAACAGGAGTAATTGGATGAAAAGAAAAGTCCGCTTTTTTCGATCAGTCAATTTTAAGATCGCTATTACCTTTATTCTGATTTTATTGATCTCGATCGAAATTATTGGTGCCTACTTTATACGTGGTTTAGAACGTTCCACGATCAATACATTTATTAAAGATATGAATCAAACGGTGGAATCATTAGCAACAACAATCAGCCCGGAATTGAATCGAAAAGATAATGCAGATGATGAAGAGGTAAATGCGAATATCAAAAGATTTATTGAAAACAGTGCGACTAGCGATATCATCGAAATACGGGTCGTTGACGAAAAAGGGATCATCCGAGGAACAACCGATGTCAATGAACAAAGCGCTGTGGGAAAGAAAAATGATTATGTTGATATCAATGATTTCACGACTAAACGTTATGTTGCTTTAGATAACGACGATAAACGGGTGAATATCAATGTTCAACCGATCCTGTCCCCGACCGGCGATGCCGTTATCGGGGCTCTTTACGTCAAAAGTAATATCGAACAAAAATATTCGGAAATCAATAACACAGCAGTCATTTTCTTTACTGCCTCACTAATTGCGGCATTTATTTCAATGATCGTATCTGTTTTAGTTGCTCGTTCGATTACACAGCCGATCGGTGAAATGAGAGAACAAGCCATTCGAATCGCTAGAGGAGACTACAGTCGGAAAGTCAAAGTGCATGGACAAGATGAACTTGGACAGCTGGCTGATACCTTCAATCAGTTAGCTGAACGTATTGAAGAAGCTCAAGATACAATGGAAGCTGAACGCAATCGTTTGGATAGCGTGCTATCCCATATGACAGACGGCGTCATTGCGACAGATCGCAGGGGTAAAGTCATTACGATCAATGATATGGCTGTTTCCTTGCTAGATATCAAAAACGAGGAAGCAATCGGACAATCGATTTTGACACTTTTAGATATCGAAGAAGAATATACGTTGCGGAAATTATTAGAAGATCCAAACGAAATGGTACTTGACCGTTCAACCAGTACATTGGAAAGTGATCAGATGATCTTGCGAGTAGACTTTTCTATGATCCGTCGCGAATCAGGTTTTATCAGCGGATTAGTAGCTGTCTTGCATGATGTGACAGAACAAGAAAAAACAGAACGGGAACGTCGTGAATTCGTCTCTAATGTTTCCCATGAACTTCGTACACCGTTGACAAGTATGCGTAGTTATATCGAAGCATTGAGCGAAGGTGCGTGGAAAGACGAGGAAGTAGCACCAAATTTTTTGAAGGTAACGCTAGATGAAACAGACCGAATGATTCGAATGATCAATGACCTCTTAAATCTGTCTCGCATGGATACAGGTAATACCCAGCTTCAATTAGAATATGTCAATTTCAACGAGTTAGTGAATTTTGTTCTTGACCGGTTTGATATGATGGTAGGAAATCAGGAAAAAAATTATAAGATCCGTCGTGAATTCACGCAAAGAGATCTTTGGGTCGAAGTAGATACAGATAAAATCATCCAAGTAGTCGATAATATCATGAATAACGCGATCAAGTATTCACCAGATGGGGGAACGATTACTTGTCGCTTATTAGAAACGCATAATAACGTGATTTTAAGTATCACCGATCAAGGATTGGGGATTCCTAAAAAAGATCTGAACCGAGTGTTCGAGCGGTTCTATCGAGTAGATAAAGCACGTGCAAGAGCACAAGGTGGGACAGGACTTGGATTAGCTATTTCTAGAGAAGTGATTAAGGCGCATCGAGGCGCTATTTGGGCAGAGAGCAAGGAAGGAAAAGGGTCGACTTTTTATATCTCGCTGCCATATGAACCTTATGAGGAGGAATGGTGGGAATGAGAATCTCTGAAAAAGTCGTTCGTATAGGACTCATTTTGATGGTTGCGTTAAGCATATACTTCTCTTATGCAATCTGGCTGAGCCCAGCAGGAAAAAGTTCAATCAACGTAGATGAGACAAACACTCAAATGATCGAGTCTCAAAGCAATCGAAAAACTTCCGAAGTCTTTCTTCCGCTTCATGTTACATGGCACCATTCGGGAACGATCCAAGAAACCAACAGTGAAAATCTCGTGTACCGATTGCAATTGATCATCGATAAAGCAAGATTTGGAAAGCTTTCTGAAGTAGTTTCAGGAGACAAATCACAGTTTGAACAGGTGAAAAATCTGAATTCTGGTTTTGAGTTGGCCTATAATGCGCCTTTTTTGCTAAGAGAATACAAGGAAGCATTTGATTTAGATTTAGATGTGTCGAACTTGGCAAAAGAAAGCGAAAATATGTATTTTACTAGAATACAATTCGATCAAGGAAATAAAAAAATCCGATTTTTGAATTATTCGAACCATCTCGTATATGAAGCGAATATTTCGTTGAATTGGACAGATATCAATAAAGAATTAACAGCAAAAGACACAAAATGGACAGAAATGACAACAGAACCATCGACGATCGACACGCAATATGCTACGAAACATTCGATCAAACTGAAAAAGTATAGTTATATCCTGTCACAGCAACCCTATACACTTTTTAGAAATGCTTTTTTCCAGAAACCAGATAGCGTGAAGAATAATGATGAAAGCAATGAATTGATTTTTTACGGTGGGAATGAAACAATGTCTATCCATTCGGAAACGCAAGTAGTTGATTTTCGTGGAGAGCTGCCAGAGAAAAAAGAAAATACTAGTGTATTTTCTGAAAGTTTCCCCTATATTAGCAAATTAGGCAGTTCTTTAGGGAACCTCAGATATTTTGACCGCAGTGACAATACGATCGATTATCGGATATTCGTGGAAGGCTTCCCGGTTTTTGGGACAGACAGCAGAGGACAGATTGGTGTGGAAGTTGGCGGTGAAACGAATGGTTCTGTGCAAGTGAATATCCAAACCAGTTTGAATACGATTCAAGTGCCGATACCTTCAGACGAAGAAGTAGAACTTGCAAGTACGAATGAAATCATCCAGCAGTTAAAAGCTAAGGGAGCAGATAGTAACAAGATTGGTTCAGTGATCGTTGGATATACATGGCAAAATGTCAAAGAAACGAATCGTGTCGTTGATCTCTTACCTGAATGGTATGTGAAATATAAAGATAACTGGTATTCAGCTAACGACCTTCTGGAAAAATTACCTGGATTGGAGGCGAATTAATTGGATTTCAAAAAAATCGAATGGATATTTTTCGTCGCTTTTTTAGGGTTGAATGTGTTTTTATTCAGCAGTTATCATGACGCGGTATACCAAGAAAACAATGTCATTCGCTCTAATCAGACTGAATCAATCCAACAACGTCTGGCTAGCGACGATATCACTTACACGGGGAAGATTTCGTCTGAGAACAAGCAAGGCTATTATCTTAGCGCGGAGCAGACCAATCTTAGCACTTCATTAGCGAATTATCGCAAGGCTGGTAAAAGCGGCTTGCTGGCAAGTGGTGTGTTTTTAGACGGTGATGTTTTGACGAAATCTTTATCCAGTTCAGATGCTGAAAAGAACGTGATCGATCCAGATAAAATTAGTAGTTCCTTGGAAGATTTTTTATCTAACAAAGACAATATTTTATTCGGTAATGATTATGTGTACACGAAAAACTTTTCTCATTTAGAAGAAGAACCACTAGAAATCCAAGCAAGCCAAGAGTATGAAGGCATCCCATTCAATGATGATACAGCAAAAATCGTTCTTTCTTTAGAAAAAAACGATAATGATTATAGCATCACGAAATACATGCAGACGCATTTATCTGATATCGAGCAGCTGCGCGAAAAGACGGAACTGTATACGGAAGAGGAAGCAATCAATACATTGTACATCAATAACAAAATACCAAGAGGATCAAAAATTTTATGGCGTCAACTAGCTTATTCCTGTATTCTGAAAGTCCGGGAAAAAAATGTGTATGTTCCTGTTTGGCATGTAGCGATCGAAACAAGCGATAAAGTGGTCCAAATCGAGAGCGTCAACGCTTTCAGCAATACGATCGTGACAAACAATACTGTACCAAAAGTGGAAGATCAATAAAAAAGCGAGTATAATGAAAAAAGTTTACAAAGTAAGAAGGGAAGTAGGAGTCAAATGGCTGAAGAAAAACCAGCTTTTAAAATCAGTATCCTAGCAAGTGGAAGTTCGGGTAATTCACTTTATATCGAAAGTGAAAAAAAACGGCTTTTGGTCGATGCAGGACTTAGCGGTAAAAAAATCACTTCCTTGATGGCTCAAATTGATCGGACACCGGACCAATTAGATGGAATACTTGTGACGCATGAACATCGAGATCATATACATGGCGTGGGTGTCTTGGCTCGTAAGTATCATTTGGATGTTTTTGCCAATCAGCAGACTTGGGAAGCGATGGAACCACTGATTGGTAATGTACCAGTGGAACAAAAACATCTATTTGAGATGGGGAAAGTCAGAACATTCGGCGATATCGATATTGAGAGTTTCGGCGTCTCCCATGACGCAGCGGCTCCGCAATTTTATCGTTTCCATAAAGAAAATCGGTCATTCGTCATGTTGACGGACACCGGATATTGCAGTGATTATATGCGAGGTGTCATTGAAAATGCCGATGGTTATTTGATGGAAAGTAATCATGATCTTGAGATGTTACGCATGGGACCTTATCCGTGGAATTTAAAACAGCGTATTTTAGGAGATAGAGGGCATCTTTCCAACGAAGACGGTGCACTTGTCATGACTGATGTGATCGGTAATCGGACCAAACGAATCTATCTTGGCCATCTTAGCAAGGAAAACAATATGAAAGAACTTGCTCATTTAACAATGGAAAATGTTTTGAAAGAAAAAGATTTTGGCGTTGGACATGATTTTGAAATCTATGATACAGATCCAGATGAAGCAACTGAGCTATTTTCGATTTAAACAGTTCAATCAATAAAAATATAAAAAGCAGAAGATAAAATCAATCAGGGTTGGTTTTATCTTCTATTTTTATTTTTTTAGCATATTAAAAAAATAACCGTATTATCGACTGACTACACTGATGTGCTGCTTTTCATGTTTCTCATCCAGTATCTCATCTACTAATGCAATCGCGTAATCTGCCATGCTGATCGTACTGTCGCCAGCAGCGTTTCTTTGTAAATAATCATCACTTAACAAATAAGTACCTGTACGTTTGCCATGTGGATCAAATAAAGAAGCTGGACTGATATAAGTCCAATGTAGATTTTTAGATTGTTTCAATTTTAACAATCCTTCGTACATATTGAAAGCTGTTGGATAGAAGGGTGCATTTTTAGGTACTTGGTCAATCATACGAGTCGTCTTTTCTGTATCTAAGAATAACGAAGAGGCACCCCCAACGACAATTAAGCGTGTATCGGTTCCTTCAAGCATCTCAATCAAATGGGACAAAGAAGTTTGATGCATTTCTTCTTTTCCTTTGGGAGCGTTGAAAGCATCAACGACAACATCAAAAGATGCAAGATCAGTAGTTGTCAACTCAAATAAATCCTTTTGTATAAACGGAACATCTGATGGCAATTTTTCTGGATGACGCACGATTGCCGTCACGTCTAAATCTCTGGACAATGCTTCGTCTAAAATAAATGAACCTGCATGACCAGTAGCTCCAATGAGTGCAATTTTCATAAAAAACCTCCTTTTTTATTCCTGTCCATTGTAAGCAGTTGCTGAATATTCGTCAAAGAATCCGATTTTTGAAAAGCTCAGTGCGCATTCCTTTCATGGTTCGTGATCATTGGGTATAGTTAAATTAAGAAAACTGATTGATAAAAATAGAAGTTGAAGGAGATAAGAAATGAAAGAGTGGTTAGATCGTGCCTTTTTACCAATGATAACATCTGTTGTGAATCTTAGACCCTTAACTGCTTTGCGTAATGGAATGACTTACACGATCCCAATAATTATTGTTGGCTCGCTGTTTTTCTTATTTGCTCATTTTCCTGTGGATTACATCGCTCAGTGGATAGACAAAGCAGGATTTTCTATGTATTTTACACAAGTATACCAGGCTACATTTGATGTGATAGCCTTTTGGATCGTTTTTGCCATTGCATACGCTTATGCAAAAGAAGAAGATATCGATCGCTTACCAGTCGGCATAACAGCCTTATCTGCTTATCTACTGCTTATTCAGCCACTAAATACTGAGATAGATACTGTCTGGACAGGTGCTGAAGGGATACTAGGAGCAGTTACAACTGGGCTCATCATCGGATGGGGCTATGCACGTTTAGTAAGACTTGCGAAAGGGTGGAAGCAAAGAGAGAAGATACCTGAAAATGTTTGGCAGTCTTTTACTTCATTGATTCCAATCATTGTTATAGTCACTTTTACGCTTATCGGTTCAGCGGTTTTTCAACAGTTGTTCAGAATGACTGTTGTTCAAGGAGTATGGACATATGTCCAGCTTCCCATTCAATCGTTCATAGACACGTTGTTTGGTGTGCTTTTATTAGGTTTTTTTGTTCCGTTTTTATGGTTATTTGGTCTTCATGGATCTGCGATGGTCAATGGGTTGGTTAGTCCCATCTTGCAAGCGAATTCATTAGCAAATGCAGAAATCTTAGCCTCAGGACAAGAGTTGACGGTGGCAAATGGCGGACATATCGTTACTCAGCAATTTCTCGATCAGTTCATGACGGTTACGGGTGCTGGTTTGACGTTAGGGGCTGTATTTTTTATGACGGTTTTTGCGAAATCGAAGAAATACAGAGAATTAGGAAATATTGCTCTTTTACCAGCCTTTTTCAACATCAATGAATCGATTATTTTTTCCACACCGATCGTGATGAACCCGATGATGGCTGTTCCTTTTATTTTCGCACCGGTCGTTTCAGGATTGATTACCTATTCCGCTTTATATTTTGGATTCGTTCCTTTATTTACAGCAGTCCAAGTCCCTTGGACAACACCGCCGATCCTCTCGGGTTTCTTAGTAGGCGGAGTGCCTGCAGCGATTTTACAAGGTATCGTGTTGTCAATTAGTTTTTTCATTTATTTCCCATTTTTGAAAAAAATAGATTCTGCAAACTGCAAAAAGGAAAGACAGACAAAAAATGATGGAGCAGCAGAAAAGATGAACGACTAAAAAACAAAAATACTCCTGTCGCTTTAGATTGGGAAAATCACCAATCTAGGATGACAGGAGTATTTATAGTCATGTTTATACTAGCCCTTTTTGGACAGCTAATTGAACAAGAACAACTAATGTGTTCATTCCTACGTGTGTGATCATCGATGTCCAGATCCGACCAGTTGCTTTGTACTCTAGGCTGAAGAAGAAACCTAGGAAAAAGTAGATTAGCAGATGACCATCATTATGAGCAAACGCAAACAGCAAAGAGCTGATCACTGCTCCGACCCAAAAATTTGAATATCGACTGATGATCCCCAGTATACTGCGGCGGAATACGAACTCTTCCATGATGGGTCCAGCAACAGTTGTCGCCAAAATAAAAGCGGGTGCTTCCATGATCATCTGGATGATATTTTGTGTATTCTCGGAAGGGGTTGCTTCGCCAAACAATACAGATTCTAACATGACAGCGATGCTTTGCAGAATCAATGCGACAAAGATTCCAACTAATCCATAAATAACAATCTTTGGAGCAGAAGCTTTTTTTACCGCTGATTCGATCGCTAAGGGTTCACGTTGCTTAAAATAAAAAATAGCTAGGACAACGGCGCCTAGTATATACATGACTGCAGTTGCTGTGATCAATTCAGACGTAGATTTTACAAGTCCTATCGAAGCTAGGATCAAGGGTGAGATAAAAATTAAACCATAGCAAAAAATGCTGAGGAAGCTATATTTTTTTAAAGACATGTAATTCCTCCTTTTAAGGGATAACAAGCATGCAAGGCAAGCTTATATCGATTGATTTCAATTATATCATAATTTCAATAAGCAGCTGTCAGAATAAAATTTCTTTTCTTTGATTTAAAAGCTTGCAAAAAAGAGGGAGAATGAGTATTATTAAAAATGTAGGTTAGCACTCGAAGGTTAAGAGTGCTAACAGATTAAAAAAAGAGTTATCGGAGGGATTTATCGTGTTAAAACCATTAGGTGATCGCGTCATTATCGAAGTCGCAAAAGAAGAAGAAAAAACTGTCGGAGGAATCGTTTTAGCTTCTGCTGCTAAAGAGAAACCCCAAACTGGGACAGTTGTTGCAGTCGGTGAAGGCCGTTTGTTAGAAAACGGTGAAAAAGTTCCTGCCGCTGTAAAAGCAGGCGACCAAGTTATGTTCGAAAAATACGCCGGTACAGAAGTAAAATACGAAGGAAAAGAATATCTGATCGTCGCAGGAAAAGATATCATGGCGATTGTTGAGTAAATTTTGGAGATAAAAAAATAATCAAAAATAATCAATGAGGTGAATCAATCATGGCAAAAGAATTGAAATTTGCAGAAGACGCACGCGCAGCTATGTTACGCGGGGTAGATAAATTAGCAGATACAGTGAAAGTAACATTAGGACCTAAAGGCCGAAATGTCGTACTAGAAAAATCTTACGGCTCTCCATTGATCACAAATGATGGTGTGACGATCGCAAAAGAAATCGAATTAGAAGATCATTTTGAAAACATGGGTGCAAAACTTGTATCAGAAGTAGCATCAAAAACAAATGATATTGCAGGAGACGGTACAACGACAGCAACTGTTCTGACACAAGCAATCGTTCGCGAAGGTTTAAAAAACGTAACTGCAGGTGCTAATCCTCTAGGCATTCGTCGCGGGATCGAATTGGCAACAAAAGCAGCAGTCGAAGAATTGCATAATATCTCAACTGTTGTTGATTCAAAAGAAGCCATTGCACAAGTAGCAGCTGTTTCTTCGGGTTCTGATAAAGTTGGACATTTGATTGCTGATGCAATGGAAAAAGTTGGAAACGACGGCGTCATCACAATCGAAGAATCAAAAGGGATCGAAACAGAACTAGATGTTGTAGAAGGTATGCAGTTTGATCGTGGTTACTTATCACAATATATGGTAACAGATAACGACAAAATGGAAGCTGTTCTAGAAAACCCATATATCTTGATCACAGACAAAAAAATCTCTAACATCCAAGATATTCTGCCATTGTTAGAACAAATCTTGCAACAATCACGTCCATTGTTAATTATTGCTGACGATGTAGATGGTGAAGCATTGCCAACTCTTGTATTGAACAAAATCCGTGGAACATTCAACGTAGTAGCTGTAAAAGCTCCTGGTTTCGGCGATCGTCGTAAAGCAATGCTTGAAGATATCGCTATTTTGACAGGTGGTACAGTAATTACTGACGATCTAGGTTTAGAATTGAAAGATGCAACAATCGAAAACTTAGGAAATGCTTCTAAAGTTGTTGTAGATAAAGACAATACAACGATCGTAGAAGGTTCTGGAGAAAAAGAAGCAATCGAAGCTCGTGTGCAATTGATCAAAAACCAAATTGCTGAAACAACTTCTGATTTTGACCGCGAAAAATTACAAGAACGCTTAGCTAAATTAGCAGGTGGTGTAGCTGTTGTTAAAGTTGGTGCAGCTACTGAAACAGAATTGAAAGAATTAAAATTACGCATTGAAGATGCATTGAATGCTACACGTGCCGCAGTAGAAGAAGGAATGGTCTCAGGTGGTGGTACAGCTCTAGTGAACGTTATCAGCAAAGTTTCTGCTGTAGAAGCAGAAGGAGACGTGGCAACAGGTATCAAGATCGTTGTTCGTGCTTTAGAAGAACCAATTCGTCAAATCGCTGAAAACGCTGGTTATGAAGGATCAGTGATTGTTGATAAATTGAAGAACGTGGAACTAGGCACTGGTTTCAATGCTGCTACTGGAGAATGGGTAAACATGGTTGAAGCAGGTATCGTAGACCCAACTAAAGTAACACGTTCTGCCTTGCAAAATGCCGCTTCCGTTTCTGCCTTGTTATTAACGACAGAAGCAGTCGTTGCAGATAAACCAGAACCAGCAGCGCCAGCAGCTCCTGCAATGGATCCATCAATGATGGGCGGTATGATGTAAGAAAAAGCAACTTGCTTATCTACAACTGATCATTAGTGAAAGACAGATAAAAAGAGGCTGGAACAGAAGCGTTTAACTCCAAGAAATAAGAAAAAATTCACGAAAATTGCTTTTCAAATTTTTGTGAATTTCAGCTTATTTCCGAAGGAGTTGCTTCTGCTTCCGCCGTTTATACGTGTTTAGAGCGTGAGACAAAAGTGTTCTTTACTTTTGTCCCACGCTCTTTTTTGTGTGTAATTATAATGTAAATAGTTATTTTTAATAGTTATAATATTTTATAGTTATTTATTTTATCTATTAAAACTAAAGGGAGCGTCAATAATTTTGTGTAAATAACTCGTCCTTCTGCAAAATAATGGGTTACTCAGTAAACATTGAAGCTAATGTATCCGTCACTTGTTGGAAGCCTTTATGGCTTCTATTTAAGAATTTTTGATTGTATGTATCAAAGATGGATACTAGGAAACGCTCTAGTGATTCTTCATTTTGAAACTGCTCTTTTCTGCGGCTGTATTTCTTGATTTGTTTATTGAAAGATTCGATTAAATTAGTTGAGTAAATGCTTCGGCGGATACCAGGCGGAAACTCATAAAAAGTCAATAAATCTTGATTTTTTATCAGTGACTGCGTCACTTTAGGATAAGTTTTCTGCCACTTCTCAATCATACTCCCTAAAAAGGTATTTGCCTCTTCCTTTGAGCTAGCTTGATAAACAGCCTTAAAATCATCACAGATTTCTTTTCGATCTTTGACACGTACTTTATGAGCAATATTACGGGAAACGTGAACACAGCAATGTTGGTATTTAGCTTTAGGATAAATCTGGTGAATCGTATCTTTCATGCCTTTTAAGCCATCGGTGATAAACAGTAAGACATCATGAACCCCTCTGGAGTAAATGTCCTGTAACAACTCATTCCAAACGTAGGTCGATTCAGTCGGAGCAATCGCATAACTTAGTACTTCTTTAGTGCCGTCTTCTCGTATACCAATGGCAATATAGATTGCTTCTTTGGAGACGGTTTGCCGTTTTAAAGGAATATAAGTAGCATCCATGAAAATAGTGACATACTTATCATTTAGAGTTCTAACTTTAAATGCATTTACTTCTTCAGTCAGCACTTTAGTCATTTTGGACATGGTTTGGGGCGTGTAGTGA
>NZ_BEHC01000101.1:0-218 GCF_003112495.1 Enterococcus sp. H57 | reverse complement strand
TCACAACCTCTCCACTAAACGGTGTTCAAAAGCTTGCATCTGCAGTAATAAGCCCAACTAAACGAAAAATATGAGGAGCTATTTTTGTTTAGCTGTTCTTATTACTTGATGCAGGACAGCTTTTTCACAACCTCTCCACTAAACGGTGTTCAAAAGCTTGCATCTGCAGTAATAAGCCCAACTAAACGAAAAATATGAGGAGCTATTTTTGTTTAGCT
>NZ_BEHC01000100.1:0-230 GCF_003112495.1 Enterococcus sp. H57 | reverse complement strand
CGAGGAGGCTCATTGTCAAGGACAATCGGAATAGCATACGGAAAGAAGTTCTGCACCTTATAAAATTTGTCAAAAAAACTGTTGCCATTCCACTATAATATCAGTCCTATAAAATAAACATCTAATTAATTAAACAAAATTTTATATCTAATTTTTGATTATCCGTATAAACACTATACTTTCAAATATTTTGAAGTATAGAAAAGCACTCATTTTACCACGAATTTACC
>NZ_BEHC01000099.1:0-529 GCF_003112495.1 Enterococcus sp. H57 | reverse complement strand
GACTTTGCCAGTTTAATTTCTGTTTTATCCGTTCATTATTGTAGTAATAGATATAGCTATCGATGGCTGATTTTAATTCCTCGAAACAGTTATAAACTTTCCCGTGAAAAATCTCTTGTTTTAATAAGCCAAAAAAATTCTCCATAAGTGAATTATCTAAGCAGTTCCCTTTCCGAGACATGCTTTGAAAGATTTTGTACTCCTTCAATTTGTTTCTATAAGCTTTCATTTGATACGCCCAACCTTGATCTGAGTGAAACGTACGACGATAGGGACAATCGTTAGTGGTCTGGATAGCTTCCTCCAAACCTTCCATTACCGCTAATGCATTGGGCTTTTCAGAGATACGATAGGATAAAATCTCACTATTGAACATATCCATAAAAGGATCTAGATACAATTTCTTTTGACGGATAATGCCTTTGGCATCCACTTCATGGTATTTAAATTCAGTTGTATCCGTCGTGATTTTCTGATGGCAGATACTGGTGTAGAAACGACGATGGATCCGATTTTTGGCTACTGCTCC
>NZ_BEHC01000098.1:0-758 GCF_003112495.1 Enterococcus sp. H57 | reverse complement strand
TTACAAAAAACGTGGATTTGTCATAAATTGTCATGCTTCTTTTACCTATGAAATATTTTCACGTGTTAAAGTATTCCTCGTTGAACACAACAAATAAAACTTTTTAACGAATAAAGGAGATTTTTCATGACATCACTTAAAACTTTACTTTTTGGAACAACTTTGGCTGCCGGCGCTGCATTCTTCATGGGAACGACTGCTCATGCGGACGAAGCTTATACCGTTCAATCAGGTGATACTCTATCAACGATTTCTCAAAAATACGTTGGTGA
Source organism: Enterococcus sp. H57 (assembly GCF_003112495.1). Lineage (NCBI taxonomy): Bacteria > Bacillati > Bacillota > Bacilli > Lactobacillales > Enterococcaceae > Enterococcus > Enterococcus sp. H57. Next base: position 486 of record NZ_BEHC01000098.1, on the reverse strand, counting down.
TAACTCCTTGATCAATGCCATTGCAGAATCAAATTCAATTTCTGATATTAACCTGATTTACTCAGGACAACAATTAACAATCCCAACAGAAGGCTCTGCACAAGCAGCTGCTGAACCTCAAGCAGCCGTTCAAGAAGCACCAGTCCAAGCTGAACAACCTGTTGTACAAGAAACGGTTCAAACGGAAACACAAGCAGCGCCTGTTGCTGAAACACAACCTGCTCCTGCTGTAACAGAAACTGCTGCTACTCCAGCAAGTACAAGCTCTGCAAAAGAATGGATCGCACAAAAAGAATCAAGCGGTTCTTACACAGCAACGAACGGACGTTACATCGGCCGTTACCAATTAGATTCTTCTTACTTAAATGGTGACTACTCTGCTGCAAACCAAGAAAGAGTAGCAGAACAATATGTTACTTCACGTTATGGTTCTTGGGAAGCGGCGAAAGCATTCTGGGAAGCAAACGGTTGGTACTAAGATTCATT
>NZ_BEHC01000097.1:0-215 GCF_003112495.1 Enterococcus sp. H57 | reverse complement strand
GGACAAAAAACATGGGAAGACAATGAGAACCAAGACGGCAAACGACCGACGACGATCACAGTAAATCTATTAGCCGACGGTCAACCGATCCAACACAAAGAAGTAAGTGAAAAAGATGATTGGCGCTATCGTTTCACGAATCTGCCAAAATACAGAGACGGGCAAGAAATCATCTATACTGTAACGGAAGACAACGTGCCCGAATACAGTACGAC
>NZ_BEHC01000096.1:0-201 GCF_003112495.1 Enterococcus sp. H57 | reverse complement strand
TAGCGCCGATTGTAGTGAGGGGTTGCCCCTTGTGAGAGTAGGACGTCGCCACGCAAAGGCAAAAAGATGAACTAGAAATAGTTCATCTTTTTTTATTTTTATTAAGTTATGATTTGTCAAATTAAGCTAGAATAAAATGCTTCTTGTACATAGCTCAAAAATATTTCGATTGGTGTTCTGTAATTCAATGATTTTCTTGGA
>NZ_BEHC01000095.1:0-316 GCF_003112495.1 Enterococcus sp. H57 | reverse complement strand
TTTGTTGTGTTCAACGAGGAATACTTTAACACGTGAAAATATTTCATAGGTAAAAGAAGCATGACAATTTATGACAAATCCACGTTTTTTGTAATAAATACAGTAATCTATGAAATGAAAAGGGTTACGTTTAATAAAACTTGCTTTTTTGTTTTTGTTCACCATAAATATTTATTTAAGAAAGTATTAACCTGCATTTTTCTCTATAAAAAAGATTTTTTAAATATCTTAATTGTCAAATTAAGTTAGACAGATCATCAATACTTACGTAACTCAAAAATACTTCCAAAGGTGTTCGATAATCCAGTGATTTTCT
>NZ_BEHC01000094.1:0-203 GCF_003112495.1 Enterococcus sp. H57 | reverse complement strand
ATCCTTGATTGACTTGGTGGAAGTCCATTTCTTTTGGTAGTCCATCTTTTCGGAGGAGTCCGTTTGAATGTTCATTTAATCCCCGTTGGGAAGGCGTTCCTGGGTCTGCGAAATAAATATCAATATCATTCGTATTACTAATACTTTTCCAATTAGAGAATTCTTTTCCACAATCAAAGGTAATTGATTTGAAAAGATTTTTG
>NZ_BEHC01000093.1:0-257 GCF_003112495.1 Enterococcus sp. H57 | reverse complement strand
AAATAAATATCAATATCATTCGTATTACTAATACTTTTCCAATTAGAGAATTCTTTTCCACAATCAAAGGTAATTGATTTGAAAAGATTTTTGGGTACGGATTGAAGCCATTCATTAATCGAATTTTCAATATCAACTGCCTTACGGCCTTCTGGTTTCAAGGCGATAATGGCTTTTGAAAGTCGCTCAACGAGTGTGATGACGGCACTTTTATGGTGGATGCCGACAATCGTATCACCCTCTAAATGTCCAAATTC
>NZ_BEHC01000092.1:0-194 GCF_003112495.1 Enterococcus sp. H57 | reverse complement strand
TGTTTTTAGTTTTTAATTGCGGGAGCAGGATTTGAACCTACGACCTTCGGGTTATGAGCCCGACGAGCTACCAGACTGCTCCATCCCGCGATAATATGAAAAAGGAGGATAAGGGATTCGAACCCTTGCACGGTTTTACCCGCCTGACGGTTTTCAAGACCGTTCCCTTCAGCCGGACTTGGGTAATCCTCCAT
>NZ_BEHC01000091.1:0-534 GCF_003112495.1 Enterococcus sp. H57 | reverse complement strand
GTTGGATCGGTTGACCGTCGGCTAATAGATTTACTGTGATCGTCGTCGGTCGTTTGCCGTCTTGGTTCTCATTGTCTTCCCATGTTTTTTGTCCAGAAACCTCTTTGGTTTCTGGTACATGGGTATTGGTAATAACGATGTTTCCATCCTTTGTTTGTTTAACTTCACTGGTATAGCCAGCTACTTTGGTTAACTCTTCCACTCGATAAGTGATAGCTTGACCTTTCGCCTTTTCTGCCAATTCGTTCCACGTGGTCGTCCAGTGATTCTCCTCGCTCAGTTCTATTGCTTCGCCTACTTTTTGGTTATTAGCATACAGCTGGACTTGGATACTTTGAGGTCGTAACCCATCTTGGTTATTTCCATCATCCCATACTTTAGTAGCGCTTAAACTAGTTTTACCCGGTGTATAACTGTTTTTGATGTTATACCCTTCAATTGTCGTACTGTATTCGGGCACGTTGTCTTCCGTTACAGTATAGATGATTTCTTGCCCGTCTCTGTATTTTGGCAGATTCGTGAAACGATAGCGCC
>NZ_BEHC01000090.1:0-203 GCF_003112495.1 Enterococcus sp. H57 | reverse complement strand
TCACTACACGCCCCAAACCATGTCCAAAATGACTAAAGTGCTGACTGAAGAAGTAAATGCATTTAAAGTTAGAACTCTAAATGATAAGTATGTCGCTATTTTCATGGATGCTACTTACATTCCACTAAAACGTCAAACTGTATCCAAAGAAGCGATTTATATTGCCATTGGTATACGAGAAGACGGCACTAAAGAAGTACTGA
>NZ_BEHC01000089.1:0-14448 GCF_003112495.1 Enterococcus sp. H57 | reverse complement strand
GATCTTTAATTTAAGTTCAAAAGTATACTTAGCCATAAAAAATACCGACCTCCAAAAGTTAGATTTTTTGGTCTAACTTTTGGGGGTCGGTACAGTGTCACAGTCCCTTTTTCCGAACAAACGGTGTTCAAAAGCTTGCATCTACGGCACTAAGCCCAATCAGATGAAAAATATGGAGTGCTATTTTTATCTGATTGTTCTTACTGCTTGATGCAGAGCAGCTTTTTCACAACCTCTCCACTAAACGGTGTTCTCCTGCCAACTCCTCGGTCACAAGTCACAATATTCAACAAACATGAGAAGCTGTTTTTTGAAATTGTTCCTTGTGACTCGGAGCTAAACGGCAGGCTCACAACCTCTGATTCACGGTGTTCCAGAAGTAGCTTCTACGGAAATAAGCCGAAATTTCACAAAAATTTGAGAAGCAATTTTCGTAAATTCCTTCTTATTTCTTGAAGCTGACCACTTCTGTCACAACCTCTTATTTTGATTAGAACTTGCGAAAATAAACCGGTTAAAGTGTGTCTAGCGCAAGAGATTTGCTATAATAGACGATAAGGGTAAAATGTAACGAGAAGGGGTTGAAAAATGTGTATCAAATTGTAACAGATTCTTGTTGTGATCTGCCATACCATGTATTAGCAAAAGAAAAAGTTGATTTTTTATCAATGAATCTCCAATTGAATGATCAAGAGTTAGTAGATGACCTCGGAAAGACATTCAATTATGACCGCTACATGAATCAGCTGAAAAATGGTGCGATGCCTACGACATCACAAATCAATGTTGGCCGATATTTAGAATTTTTCCGTTCTTATGCGGAAAAACAGATTCCTGTTTTATATGTGGCTTTTTCCAGTGGATTAAGCGGCTCTTACAGTAGTGCGCTTCAAGCGGTTGAATTGCTGAAGGAAGAATATGAAGACCCTGAGATCTATGTTTTTGATACAAAAGCTGCAAGTATTGGGGAAGGGCTTTTAGTATTGGAAGCTGTAAGATTGAAAAAAGAAGGTAAAGGCATCGAAGAAACCCTAGAGTGGCTGGAAAGTAATTATTTGAAAGTCCATTCATGGGTAACAGTAGACGATCTGAAATATCTAGAACGAGGCGGTAGGATTTCCAAAGCAAGTGCTACTCTTGGCAGTCTATTGAGTGTAAAGCCTATTATTACGGTGGATAAAGAAGGAAGGCTGACGAATGTTGACAAAGTTCGAGGAAGAAACAAGTCGATCCAGACAATCGTCAATGAGACGGTAAAAACAATCGTTGCACCACTTGATCAAATCGTTTATGTGGCTTACGCTGGGGATCTAGAGAGCGCGGAGAAGGCAAAACGGCTTTTGGAAGAGCAGATAAAGATGAAAGATGTGAAGCTTTATCCCTTAGGACCAACGATCGCCAGTCACACAGGCTATGGCTGTATCGCGATTTTTTCGATGGGAATCAGTCGATAAAAGCAGTAACTCATTCTGTAAAAAAGCCCAGAAATTGATTGTAACAAAAACAGCGACTCTTAAAAGATAGATGAGCATCCTATCTCTTAGAGGTCGCTGTTTTTTTATTTTTTAAGCTAAATAGGCCATTATGCCCATAACTCGTTCAATTGTTTTTGAATATCTGCATTTTCCAAAAATTCATCATATGTCGTATCAGCTCGATCGATCACACCTTTATCCGAAACGGCAATGATGCGGTTTGCCAATGTTTGGATAAATTGATGGTCATGTGACGCAAATAAGATTGAGCCAGTAAATGCCATCAAGCCGTCATTCAATGCTGTGATTGATTCTAAGTCTAAATGGTTCGTTGGATCATCTAATACAAGTACGTTAGCTTTCGAAAGCATCATTTTTGAAAGCATGCAACGGACTTTCTCTCCACCAGATAAAACATTCACTGGTTTCAATACTTCTTCACCAGAAAACAACATTCTTCCTAAGAAGCTTCTTAAGAAGGTGTTATCATCTTCTTCTTTACTTGCATATTGACGCAACCAGTCTAAAATTGTTAGATCAGTATCGAATTCTTTCGTTGTATCCTTTGGTAAATAAGAATTACTTGTTGTCACACCCCAACGTACTGTTCCAGTATCTGGCGTAATTTCACCCATGATAACTTTGAATAGCGTTGTTGTTGTTATATCATTTTCTGCGACGAAAGCGACCTTGTCTTCTTTGCTCAAATTAAAAGATATATCATCTAAAATTTTCTTTCCATCAATCGTTACACTTACATTTTCTACCTGCAATAAGTCGTTTCCAATCTCACGTTCAGGTTTGAATCCAACGAATGGATAACGTCTAGAAGAAGGTTGGATATCGTCTAAAGTAATTTTTTCAAGCATTTTTTTACGTGAAGTTGCTTGTTTTGATTTTGATGCATTCGCACTAAAGCGGGCAATAAATTCTTGGAGTTCTTTGATTTGTTCTTCTTTTTTGGCATTTGCGTTTGCTTGAAGTTTAGCCGCTAGTTGACTAGATTCCAACCAAAAATCATAATTTCCTACATAAAGTTTGATTTTACCAAAATCTAGATCCGCCATATGTGTACATACTTTGTTCAAAAAGTGACGGTCATGGGATACAACGATCACAGTATTTTCAAAATTGATCAAAAATTCTTCCAGCCAATTGATCGATTGGATATCCAGACCGTTTGTTGGTTCGTCTAGCAAAAGAACATCAGGTTTACCAAATAGTGTTTGTGCTAATAACACTTTTACCTTTTGTCCACCAGTTAATTCACTCATTTGCTGATGGTGCAATTCTTCAGGGATGTTCAGACCTTGCAGTAAAACAGCTGCTTCTGGTTCAGCTTCCCATCCATTAAGCTCAGCAAATTCTCCTTCTAATTCAGCTGCTCGAATACCATCTTCGTCAGTGAAATCCTCTTTCATGTAAATCGCATCTTTTTCTTTCATCACTTCATACAGACGCTTGTGTCCCATGATGACTGTTTCAAGTACAGTATAGTCTTCATAGTCGTAATGGTTCTGCTTCAATACGGCCATCCGTTCATCTGGTCCCATAGTAACGGAACCTGTGGAAGGCTGCAGATCCCCTGATAACACTTTAAGGAACGTTGATTTACCTGCACCATTTGCACCAATCAAGCCATAGCAGTTTCCGGGGGTAAATTTAATATTCACATCATCAAATAGTTTGCGGTCTGAAAAGTGCAAACTCACATCATTTACAGTAATCAATTTTTTTCCTCACTTTTATCATTATTAGTTTTGACAAGTCTTATAGAATTATATAGGGGAAAGGTAAAAGATTCAAGGCAATCGAACATTCTTTGTGTTTCACGTGAAACAGAATGAAAAAAATAAAAATAAAAGAGGAGCGAAAATAGCTACTATAGGATTTATTAGTTTGCAACAGCATAATTTTTGACGTTATTTATAAAAGGGAGTACTATAAAACTGTAAAAGAAATGAAAGAAGGATTGAAAATGGATGAAAAAAGAACTACCGACTGGGGCTCATTGATTTTAGGGATTTTATTTGTACTTGTCTCATTGTTATCATTTCAAGACCCTGTCGGAAATTTAGTTGCAATTGTAGTAGTCTTTGCGATTTTTGCTTTTATTAAAGGGATATTTGAACTGTTTGTACGTAACAGATTAAAAGAGCTAACAGGATATAAAGGAAAAATGCCCTTAATAATCGGGATCATCGATATTCTAGTTGGCGTCTTTTTCTTATTCAATATTGGTGCAGGAGTCGCAGCATTGCCTTTTGTTTTTGCAGTATGGTTTATTGCTGATTCAGTTTTAGCGTTATTTACTGCTGACTTGGCAAGAGGAGTAAGTGAAGGATATTATTGGTTTACGATCATCGTCAATATTTTAGGAATTTTATTAGGAATTTTCTTATTGTTTAATCCAATTTCTTCTGCGTTGACATTAAGCTTTTTAGTTGGATTCTATTTTATGTTATTTGGTATCACACATATCGTCTATGCATTTAGATAAGTAAAATCAAACAAATAAAAAAGCCGGCTTCCGATTACAGTTTTACTGTTGTAATTGGAAGCTGGCTTTTTTATCATGGACAAATATGCACGAGGTGATTTTTAGGTGACGAGACAAATTTATGCAAAAATGTGAGAAGCTATATACACAAATTTTATCTTAATACTCGAAGCATAGCGCAGTTGTCACAACCTCTTTTCATATAATTCATTCAATACTGGCAAATCATGGACTTCATATTTTTCTTTGAATGCTTGGATTTCTTCTTCAGAATATTTTCTTGGATCTAAATGCAGATCTTCTACTGGCAATGGGCGCTTGTTATTGATCTTCACATCGATTACTACAGGACGATCTGATTTTGCAGCTGCATCAAAGGCAAATCGAAGTTGCGAGTATTCTGTGACTGTAAAGCTATTTGCCCCGAGCGCTTCTCCAACTTTACCGAAATCTGCATCTTCTAAAAATACACCAAATTTCTTTTGTTCCGTATCTTCTTGTTCTGCTTCGATGAAACCAAAAGAATCATTCGAAAAGACAACATTAATAATTGGAAGCTGATATTTGACTTGTGTAATGATATCTTGCATGACCATAGCAAATCCGCCATCACCACTTAAGGTAAATACTTGTTTTTCTGGGTAGCTTAGTTGTGCGGCAATTCCTCCTGGCACACCATTACCCATAGTTGCGAACCATCCAGATGTCGTATGTTTTTGTTTACCGTTCATATTCAATAAACGAATAGAATGGATAGTCGTGTTACCGACATCTGTGACGAAAATCGCATCGTCTTCAGCAATACGATTGATTTCTTTATAGACAGCCTCTGGACGAATCGGTTCTTCCTCTCGATCTTCAAAAGATTTCAACCAATTTACCCATTTTTCTTTATTTTCTTGATTTGCTAGGTACCAGCTATCAGCAGGGCGAGCATCCCCTAACTCGACAAGTCTTTGCAAAGCTGTGTTTGCATCACCGAGGATCGACAAAGATGTTTCATGGCGTCGTCCAAATTTTGACGCATCGATATCGATTTGGATAAATTCAGCAGTTGGATTAAAAAATGCACGTCCAAATGGGAAGTCGCTACCGACAAATAAGATCAGATCGGCTTCTGCCAATGCTTCATTTCCGGGTTTAGTAGCGACACGTCCAGCAAAACCAAGAAAGTTTTCATAATCATCAGGAATAATTCCTTTTGCTAGAACGGAAGCGACAATAGGAACTGAAAAATGTTCTGAGAATTCTTTGATTTGCGGAAATCCGTTTCGCGTTCCTTGACCAACATAAAGAACTGGTTTTTTTGCTTTTTCAAGATAAGGCAAAGCAGCTAGCAAATCTTTTTCTTCTGGTAATATCACACTTGTTTTGTGAGTGTGAGCGGTGGAGAAAGGTTGTTCGTCAATTTCTTCAAAACCAAGATCAACAGGGATAGTCACGATAGCCACGCCTTTATGCTCATAGGCGGCTTTAATGGCTTCATCTACTACATGCGGAAGACTTTGTGGTGTCATGACTGTACGATTGTATACGCTGACATCTGCGAAAATAGGATTTTCATTTAGTTCCTGGAAAGAGTTATAGTTCATGGATGTAGAAGCAACTTGTCCTAAGAACGCTACTAGAGGCACATGGTCCATCTGTGCATCATACAAACCATTGATCAAATGTGTCGCACCAGGTCCTGCAGAGCCGAAGACAGCGCCGACTTTCCCCGTTAATTTTGCATCTGCAGCGGCTGCGAGTGCGCCGACTTCTTCATGACGAACTTGAATGTAGTTGATTTCGGTTTTTTCTTGATATAGCGCATCCATAATTGAATTGAAAGATCCTCCGGGAATGCCATAAATATGGTCGATACCCCAGCTTTCAAGAACTTTTACCATTGCGATTCCTGCATTGATTTTTGACATGGTGTTTCACTCCTTTAGCAATGATGATACATAAATTTTTTGTATCTAGAGTATAGAACTTTTTATCGAAAATCCCAACTAATTCGTCTTTTCACAAAAATGTAGTCATGTTTTTGGGAATATGCTAGAGTAGTACATAGATAGATTCAAGAGAGGGGAATGGCATGGTTGAATGGCTATTGAGACTTGAACCTTGGCAGCAAGCACTTGCTGGGACAGCTTTTACTTATTTTATGACAGCTCTTGGTGCCGGGTTGGTTTTTTTCTTTAAAGAAATTAAAAAAGAAGTGCTAAACTTGATGTTAGGATTTGCTTCTGGTGTCATGATTGCTGCAAGTTTTTGGTCTTTGTTAGATCCGGCTATTACAAAAGCAGAAGAAAATGGAGATATTGCTTGGCTAGTTGTAAGTATTGGGTTTGGTTTAGGCGGTGTGTTTTTATATATGGCAGATAAAACACTGCCCCATATGCATTTTGGACCACAACATGAAGCAGAAGGATTGCCTACCCATTTAAAACGGACGATCTTGCTTGTTTTTTCTATTACATTGCATAACATTCCTGAAGGTTTAGCCGTGGGGGTAGCATTCGGTGCAGCAGCAACTGCGGATAATCCGACAGCCGCTATATTAGCCGCTGTTTCGGTGGCGCTAGGTATTGGTATCCAAAACTTCCCAGAAGGAGCAGCTGTATCAATCCCGTTGCGACAAGAAGGTCTGAGTCGTAAAAAGGCCTTTGTTTACGGACAAGCTTCTGGAATCATTGAACCAATTGCTGGAGTGATTGGAGCGCTACTAGTAACGAAAGTGGAGCTGCTGCTTCCTTATGCACTTGCTTTTGCCGCAGGAGCAATGATTTATGTCGTGGTGGAAGAATTGATCCCCGAAGCACAGCAGACATTGTCCAGCAAACGTCATTTTGCAGTTTTTGGCGTCATGAGTGGATTTATCATTATGATGATTTTGGATGTGGCATTAGGATAAATAAAAAAAATATATATGATATATCAAATAGGGTCGCGAACTTATATCGCGACCCTATTTTTTTAGTAAGTTATATCATAATGAAGTGAATGGTATCATACATTAATAATAGTTTTTTCTATGTGTATTTCCTTTGATCCAGCGAACAAGCCAGATGATAAGTGCGATTGGGATTAGAACTTTGACCGCAAACCATAAAAGCCCGCTTAGGACACTGACAAAAAGACTGATGACGAAGCTAGCTGCAATTAGCACTAAAAGAACCATGAAGATATTTAAGAACATATTTTTTTGACGCATACAAAACCCTCCTCTTGTTCATTCTTTACTATAGAAAAAGTATAACAGGGATTGTTTAAAAACACCTCCAACTGAAGACTGATTTTTACTTCATCTACTTAAATGATCAAACAATTGCTTTTTCTCTGGTTTATCATCTAAAATAGAGCGGAAAAGGAGGAGAATATCATGCCTAAAAATCGTCTTGAAGCATTTACAGATGCTGTAATCGCGATTATCATGACTATTTTAGTTTTAGAACTTCACGAACCTAACGGAGATACGTGGGAGGCGCTCGCTGCATTAGGTTACCGATTTTTTATCTATATTGTCAGTTTTATCATTTTAGCGATTTATTGGAACAATCATCATCATTTATTTCAAGTTGTACATAAGATAAATGGACGGGTCTTATGGGCGAACAGTTTCTTTGTTTTTGCGCTTTCGCTTTTTCCGTTTGCAACTTCATGGATCAGTGAGTACATCAATAGCCTGGCTCCAGAAATGACTTATGGTTTTGTTACCTTGACCGCTAATATTGCGTATTATATCTTGGCAAAAGAACTTGTCAAAGCAAATAAAGGCCACGAGAAAGCATTGAAGGCGATGTTGAATAATTACAAGAAATCGTATTTATCGATTGGCTTGAATGTGTTAGGAATTGTCTTAGGGTATTTAGTAGCGCCAGTAGCCGTGCTGATCGCAAACATCGTGATTCTAGCTGCTTGGATCATCCCAAGTCGTACCATCGAATCACAATATCGGTAAAATGATCCATGTTTAAAATTTAAGAGAAAAATATAGAAAAAATAAATAAACGATCAAATATCCGAGTGATACTAGTATTCAAAGAGGGATGCAGATGGATCAAAAAAGAATTCATGTAGGACTGATTACTAGTTTTGTCACGATGCTTATTTATTTGGATCAAGGTCATTTGACTTGGACAGTAGTTGGTGTCGTAGGATTTTTGACATTATTCACAGCAATAAAAAAATAAACATCTTTATGTAATATGATGTTCTATCTATTTAAGAAAAGCATGTTTACAGCAGTATGATTCTGTTGTAAACGTGTTTTTATTTGTGGAAAATTTAATTTTTAGAAAAGTGTATCGAAAAATAGATAGTTAGTTTTTCCACAGTGGATAACTTCGTAAGAGATAAAAATAAAAAACTAGTCAAAGAAGGGCGTATAGATTTCTTTTGATAGGAGATATACAACAGAAATGAATAAATATTAACGTTTTTTCAAACAGTATAAAACGGTGTGGTTTTTGGAATAAAAAAATAACGTATCTCATTTTATGCTTTTGTTATTTTATACTTAAAAAATAACGACACAGAAAATACCGTGTCTCAGATTTCTCTACTACTTCTAAAAACTACTGTTTTTTTCCTTTGAAATGCCTTCAAAAAGTAGAATCAGGCAGAATATACTGGCAGAATCAAGGAAAAGGGAGCCTAAATAAGGAGAAAAACCATAGAAAATGTAAAGTAATTACTTATAAAACAAGCTTTTTATAGAAAAATAATATACCTGAGCAGGGTATAAATTAAGACGGAATTCCTTTCTAGATTGAGATATTGACTAGGAAGAATGTTAAGCCTTTAAGCTAAAAAACCCTTTTTGTTAAATAAGGGGAATATAGCCTGTCAGTTTCAAACTGCAAGTCGTCCTGCTGCAATAATATAGTAGATTAGAGATGAAAATAGATTTTTTTAAACCAATGACTGAATAAAAAGACCGTCATAGATACACATTGGAATGTGTCTATTACGGTCTTTTTTTACGAACGATTTTATTGAAGACGGACAGTTCGGGTCAAAAATAAAAAAGCTACGATCAGAAATAAGAATAAAATGTATCCCAAAATAATGGCTAGACGGTCTAACTTATTTGTCGATAGATGTTTGTTTAGAAGCTGATAGGCCCATAAACCTATCAGTCCTCCTGTTGTATTAGTTATCAAATCAGTGATGTCCGCTACTCCAATACCGAATAGGAATTGAATCAATTCTGCCAAGAAGCTTACAAGGAAAATAATCCCTAATTTTTTAGAAAAAGAAAGTCTCTTGAAATTGACATTCAAAAGCACCCCAAAAGGAAAAAAGACAATCAAGTTATAAGTGGTCTCGCGTAATACCGTTGTATTTTCAAAAGAAAAAGTAGAAAAAGGGACGAGATTGACATTGCTGTAAGAATAAGTGAGGAATTGTGGAAGATTAAATGATAGCTTGAATAAAATCAACCATAATAAAAAGAATAAATAAATTCCTAATAAAAATTTTGATACATACCGCATAGACATCTCCTCCATTTAAAAAGTATACCATCGAAAACCGCTGAAAAATCATAAAAAAGTATGAAGTTTAAGGACCAGCGTAGTTATCGTACGAAAATTAAAAGCTTTTTTTGTTGGGAATCCGGTTTCTTTAACAAAGCTAAGATAGCGAGTTGCTTGGAAAAGTTGCTATCTTTTTTTTGTTAAAACGACTCGGAATGTTCGTTCTTTGTTTTGACTTTTCCAAGCCTTTTTCTTCTTGATACTAATTTTATGAAAAATCAAGAAATAGTTGTTATACTAGGTAATGCTGACAAACGGGATTGGCATTTCATTTTGATTCAGCTTTTTTTCCAATTACTAGGAAGGAGGGATAGATTGTTCAAGACTTATTTTCGTTTCAATAAAATACAAGATAATCCTTTTCGTATCATGAACCTGATGCTACTTATCTTTATTGTATTATGGTTAGGTTACATAAATCATGATTTTTTGATTTCAAGTTTTTCATCATTAGGGATCTTTACTTTTTTCTATTATCAAAACATACCGATGAAATATTTGCTGAAACGTATGTTTCTGATCGGTTGCGGACTGTTGGTTGCTTTCGTTTTGGGGATCTTATCGACTTATGTTTTATGGCTTGAACCATTTGCCGTAGCTTTGGTTGCTTTTTCCAGCAGATTCGTGTTGCGATTATTCCATATTTCTAAACCAGGTGGCTTGTTTTTTGCGATGCTTTCTGCCATGGGAACGAGTATGCAGCTGCCGATCGTCCAATTACCAATCGTCTCACTTTATTTTTTTATGGGCGTCGTTTTTGCACTGATTGCGGCAGTGATTACAAAATTACTGGATTCACGGCCTGAGCAGACAATTGAAAAAGCAACTTTAAAAGAAAGATTTCACGAAGAGCCTTTAGTGATCATTGATTCTGTTTTCTACAGCGCTGCCTTATTTCTTTCCGTTTATGTCAGTCACGGCTTGAATCTGCATAATCCTTATTGGTTGACCTTGTCATGTGCATCGATTTTGCTAGCAGAAAACTTGGATGCGATGAAGCATCGACAAGTCCAATATCTGATTGGATCGATGGGTGGGTTATGTGTGTCGGCATTCTTGTCATTTGTGCCGTTTACGCAGTTGCAGACCATTTTTCTGATCACTTTTCTATATGGAATCGCACAATTTCTAGTTGCTAGAAATTATGCAGTTGCTAATATTTTTCTTAATCCGATGGCGTTGATGCTATCTACACTTATTCGTGGAGCATACTTGATTTCTTTGATCGAATATCGTTTTTTAGGGATCGTCATAGGAAGTTTCATCGGTTTAGGTGTTGCGTGGGTAATGACGGTTGGTTTGCAACATTATTTAACGGTTGTTCGTCAAAAATTAGAATAGAAGGACAAATATATGTGCCAAAAGAGGTTATGACAAGATTTTTGTCACAACCTCTAATTCAAGGTGTTCAAAAGCCAGATTCTCAGCATTAAGTCAAATTCACACAAAAATGTGGAAAGGAACTTTCAAAAAAATTTTATATTTATTCTATCAAAAAATTTTGTTTATGATGGTAACTGAATAAACTTTCCTGAGATGGTCAATGCTTTCCTTGAAAGTCTTACAGATATTCTTTCTTCATAGAAAGTTTAAGTTTTATAGTTAGTGTACAATAAAAGTATGTTTATACCATATGGTGTCCGGATAATCAGTCATTTAAACAATGAGGTTCAAAGATATGAAAAGGGGAAATTTGATGAAGAAAATAAGCAATGAAATCCAAATTCTGGCAGAAACTTTAACTCTTCCCAAAGTCGTTATAGAGCAAATGATTGTACAAGCAAAAAACATCCTTGATGAGGTGTTTGAGCAATATAGTCATGAACTAATGGATCCTAATAAAGCAAAGGCGACTGCAAAGAAAATAGACAAAGTCTATGAAGAGGAACCTTTTGCAGCATTAGCTATTTATCTATATGCAGCTTCTCAAAGTTGGAAAAAAATTTATCAACCATTGAAGATTCCAAGAACTATCTATTTGGCAACAATGAATGCTTTTACTAGATTTATTCATGAACATTTCCAAGTAACAGGAAGCTATCGCTTTGACCGTGGTTTTTGGATTTGGCATTACACTAGTGGCTTGATCTTTCGGATTGGTGAATTGGAGTACGAAATGACATATTTTCCGAAAGGGTACACGGATCTAAGATTAGAAGGAAAGCAGTGCCTTTCTCTTCATATTCCTTCCGATGCAGATTTATCTCAGAATAAGATAAGAGATAGTTACGAAAGTGCCATTCGTTTTTTTGAACTTTATTTTCCTGATTACCATTACCAAGTGATGTACACAGATACTTGGTTACTATCACCCAATCTTACTAAATGGTTGAAAAAAGAGTCAAAAATCTGTCTTTTTGCAGCCGATTATCGATTATTATCAGTTGATGAACAGGACGATAGTGGAGTCCCTTGGATCTTTGGACGAGTAGATGCCCAAATACATGATTATCCAGAAAGTACGAGTTTACAGCGACAAGCAAAAGAGCAATTGCTTGCAGGCGAGCACATTGGCTCTGGCTTAGGTATTCTCACTTCATAAGTTTAGTACTTCGAAATAGTTTAAAAGAGCGTGAGACAAAAGTAAAGAACACTTTTGTCTCACGCTCTAAACACGTATAAACGGTGGAAGCAGAAGCAACTCCTTCGTAAATAAGCTGAAATTCACAAAAATTTGAAAAGCAATTTTCGTGAATTTCTTCTTATTTCTTGGAGTTAAACGCTTCTGTCCCAGCCTCTTTTTTAGTGTTCTATCGAACACAGTACGTTCAATAGGTAAACTAGCTATAACAATAGATATTAAAGTTAACGGACAAGAGGGCCTTTTTTAGGTAGCTAAAACGTAATAATGAAAATTTATTTCCAGAGATAGGAGTCAATCAGCTAGTCTGATCGACTGTTTTAACAAGTTGACTTTCATTTTAACTTTTGATACCATTTAAAACACAAATCGTAATTGTTTCGATTTGTGTTTTTTAGCATGACTACAATCAAAGAAGAAAGTGGGTCGTCCATATGGAAAAAACAGATATCTCAAGTGCATACCGCCGCTTGAAAAGCCCAAATATCAAAACACGAAAACGTGCGCTGAAGATCATCAAAGATGTGAAACGGAATAGTGGGAAAAGGTAAGAAGAAGGAAACTTAATTAAAAAAATAGCCGAAAAACGTTTTTCGGCTATTTTCAATAATCGGTTTTTGTGTAAGGTTTCCGAAAGAACTGCTGTTGATTTTCCATTTTTAACATATGATAAATTGGTAGAATCTTTCTTTTCAAATTGATACCATTCCCTAATTCCAGTTATATAGTTAACTACAGAACCACAAAGCACGTACGTTTATAAAAGTATTATCTGTAGTTATTTTTCAATTCCCTTTCAACCTCTTATTTTGACCAGTAGTATTGATCACTTTACCTTTTAACACCTTTGTTCGTTTTTGAAACATTTTTAGTCAAGAATGGAAACGTAACTACATAATCAAAGGTTTTGCGAAATATTTCATGAAATATTTCATGTAGAAGCGAGCAATACGGTTGCAAATAACCATTATCGTTTAATAAGCAGTTACGAAAGCTCCCAATATCTCTAACGTTCAGCTCACTCCATTTCTTTTCTTCAAAAAAATCAGTGATTCGTATCTCTTTCTATTTGTCGAAAAAGTTAACTTTAAAAAGTAACGCCGAAAAAATATGCAAAAAAATAAAAAAGCAGTTACTATTGCTAGAATAACATCAAGGAATAATAAGTTTTGGTTTTCAGATAATAGTCGATAAGTTGTGTATTGGAATTTTAGATACAGTAATAAAGTATTTTTCATGAAATTTTGTGAGAATCACTATTACAAGTATCTTTAATAAAATTAATGGTTAAGGAGGAACTTAAAGTAGAATGTAAATGAATAGTTGTAGTCAGTCGATTGTGATACTAGACTCAAAGTTGCAGGAATAAGTTTTTCAATTTGTGATTGGAAGATAAAAAATGAAAAAGAAGGGCTTTTTTTTATACTTTGTTGATTGTAGTGTTTATTTTCCCTCTGTTTAGCCAAGTAACATTTTCTATGACTCAACCAGTTTCAAGTGAGGAACATGATAACCTTTTTCGTGCTACAGAAGAGTTTAAGAAATATCAGGAAAATATTGTTCCGGAGACTCCATTAGCTAGTGAGCCAATTACTGATATTGATGGAAACCAAATAGGATGGTATATACAGTACGAAGTTATGGTGGTAAATAATGACTCAATAGTAAAAAATACAGTAGGCTTAGAGCTAACACCGATTGAAAAGGTGAGTTCATTGTTAACGTATATTTATACTGATGAAAGTGACGAGACTGAGATCATTTTAACGGATTACTCAAAAATTGCTACTGATAAAAAGTATATATTGTGGATGTAGACACTAGTGAAATACTTTATGATATAGAAATTGATGAAAATTTACTAGATGTAGCACAAGAAATCGATCATCAAAAGCAGGAAGCTATTCGATATGCTGGTAGAAAAGGGAAAAGAAAATATTTATTACGTGAATGTAGCAAAAGTTAGAGAAGATGAAAATGAGTGGAAAGAATTCAAGAGTCGCTACTCAATTAACTCGACTCCGACATTTACAGTTTACAGAGAAGGATCGATAGAAAAAACTGTTTTTTGGACTAAAGAAAGTGGAATGTCTTTAGCTGAAGTAGAAGAGTTTTTGGATTATGTTAGTATGCAACAGTAAGGGAGTTCTTATTATGAAAAATTTTGACACATATTATGTTATTGTTTTTTCGATATCTTTGCTGTTAATATTACTAACTTTAATGCAGTATAAAGAGTATCCAGAGTATTTTATTTTAACTTTTGTATATTTACCTGAATAATTCATAGCTTTAATTCTTTGGCACATTTTATTGAAATATGTATCACTAATATCCCTATCAACTGATTTTGACTAAAAAGTTACT
>NZ_BEHC01000088.1:0-685 GCF_003112495.1 Enterococcus sp. H57 | reverse complement strand
TGGTTACACTCCTTTGTTTTCTTTCGTCGGAAATACAATTTGAGTGTACCATAAATGCCTTTTTATTTTTCTAACTTAATTTTACAATTCGCGAGTTAAAGAACGGATTCAATTGCAGCGGTCATTTTCAATGGAGAAGTTTGTGGTGCAAATCGTTCGATTACTTTGCCATTTCTATCAATCAAAAATTTAGTAAAATTCCATTTTATTGCTTTAGTGACAGTACCAGGAGCTTCATTTTTAAGATAAGTAAAAAGAGGATCTGTATTTTCTCCATTTACGTCAATCAATTGATGCATAGGGAAGGTAACGCCATAAGTGGTTTTACAAGCTTCTGCTGCTTCAGTCGCTGAATCTAGCTCTTGTTTAAATTGATTGGAAGGAAAGCCTAAGATAACCAGACCTTGTGTCTGATAAGCTTGGTAAAGTTCTTCTAATTGTTTAAATTGAGGTGCTAGACCGCATTTTGTTGCAGTGTTAACAATGATTATCGGTTTGCCTGCATATTTTTTCAATGAATAGACAGTGCCGTCTTCTAAAGTAGTTTCAAAATTATAAATAGACATAAAGTTTTCTCCTTTCTATTTTATATAACGCCGATTGTAAAATTAAGCTAGACAACTAAAAAAGTCATTTGTGCTACACTCAAAATAGTTCCGACCAAAGAATTATAAGGAGTGAGTAC
>NZ_BEHC01000087.1:0-1012 GCF_003112495.1 Enterococcus sp. H57 | reverse complement strand
CATGGTATTTAAATTCAGTTGTATCCGTCGTGATTTTCTGATGGCAGATACTGGTGTAGAAACGACGATGGATCCGATTTTTGGCTACTGCTCCGACTTGTCCTCGATAAGAATTGTAGCGCCGTGATTTACGTGTGTATGTCGTTACTTTTATTCCTAGCTTCTTGATCAGGCGCTGAACTTTCTTTTTATTGATAGAGAAACCGCGGTTTCTTAGTTCATTGGTCATCCGTAAACAGCCATAATCCTTGTGCTTCTCCCGAACTTTAAGCATTTCCGCTTCAATCTCTTGATCTGGATTTTTACGGTCCAATCATTTTTGCCAGTACATAAAGGTTGCCTTAGGGAACTTTAAAGTTTCTAGAAGCTCAACTAATTTAAACGGTCCTCGGAGGCTTGCGATGATTCGTGCGATTGCTTCATTCGTCGTTGTTGGGCTTCCTGTTTTCGCAGCTTCCTCAATTCTTTTAAAAAGGCATTTTCAATTTGAAGGGAACGGACTCGTTTCTCCAACTCCTCGATGCGTTCACGTTCTTTAGACGTTGCTTTAGTTGTAGATTTTTTCTTATTTTTGGGTTCATTTTTCTTAGACAAGATAGGTGGACATCCTTTCGTTTTTGAGAGTCCATCGATCCCACCCTCACGGAATTGACGCATCCAACTAGCGATCAAATTAGGGTTGTTCATGTTAAGTGTGTTGGCAACTTCACGATAGGACAGCTCACTTGTTAGATATAACTCTATCGCATCCAGCTTAAATTGAACAGAATATTTTTTCTTTTGTCGCTTTCTTACTAGACCCTCTTCACCAAATTCTTGATAGGCATTGATCCAGCGCTTCACTTGTGATGGAGCCTTAATGGAATATTTCTTTGCCAGATAATCACTTCCGCCTTTACCATCCAAGTAATCATGAACGATCTTTAATTTAAGTTCAAAAGTATACTTAGCCATAAAAAATACCGACCTCCAAAAGTTAGATTTTTTGGTCTAACTTTTGGGGGTCGGTACA
>NZ_BEHC01000086.1:0-240 GCF_003112495.1 Enterococcus sp. H57 | reverse complement strand
TTGAATCGTTCTGTGTTAGAATTTTTTGAAGAGTATTATACAAGCTAAAGCTTTTCTTCATTGCCACTCAAATGAGTGGCTTTTTTATGTATCCTTTTATGGATTAATGAAAGGATGTTTCACATAGTTATACTTCTGTATATTTGAAAAGTTTTACTTTGATTTTTAAATGGAAAGACATTTGGGTTATATTGTGAGATAATAATAAAGAAGAGTTTAAAGCGTTCCCCAAAAACCACT
>NZ_BEHC01000085.1:0-220 GCF_003112495.1 Enterococcus sp. H57 | reverse complement strand
GATCTTTAATTTAAGTTCAAAAGTATACTTAGCCATAAAAAATACCGACCTCCAAAAGTTAGATTTTTTGGTCTAACTTTTGGGGGTCGGTACAAAATTGAAATTTGGACGTCTTTTTTTATTACCTATTATTTGTCAAATTAAGCGAGACAAAACTTTCCATTTACGTAACTCAAAAAAACTTCTAATGGTGTTTGGTAATTTAGTGATTTTCTAGGGA
>NZ_BEHC01000084.1:0-1848 GCF_003112495.1 Enterococcus sp. H57 | reverse complement strand
ACAGGTAACCGATACATTAGTTTCAATGTTTACTGAGTAACTAATTATTTTGCAGGAGGACAATTTATTTACACAAAATTATTGACGCTCCCATTTGTGGGAAAAGATACAACAAGATGAAGAACTTATGTGGAAATATTATTATCAAGGGATATATGTTTTTAGTGAGAAATATACAAGCATGACAAGTGTTAAGAAAGCCAAAAAACAACAAGTGACTTTAGGAACAAGAGCTACAATTTTAGAAAGCATGATTCGTTCCATGAACCGAGAAATGCATAAATTTTATAAAATTAAACCTTATTGGGAAACAAAACAGGCAGAGGTGGTGGAATAATGAGTGTAAATCAATTTGAGAAAGGGGAAAAAGAACATAAAAAATAGACAGCCGAGATGGGCTGTCTTGTACATAGAATATTGTGTCGTAACAATAAACGCTATCATTAGTCTAACATGTCTTGAAGTGATTTGTAAATGATTAAAGAAAATAAATAAAAAAGCCGGATTTCTCCGACCATAAATAATATTCCTGACATAAGTATTATATCATAATTGGGGGAATCAGAGGATGGTACTTTTCGATGTAAAGAAATATGAGACACCGAGCGCAAAAGATGTTGATATGGACCGCACAAAACATAATGTTGGTGTTTTCCTTTCAGCATATTTATCAGCAAGATGTAGAGTAGGACAACCTCGTGAGCCAAAAGTGACGGCATCTTATTCCTTGGTTCCGCCATCTACAGTTAATAATGTTTTTGAAGCTGAACGAATGTTGATAGATAGAGAAGAAGCACAAGAAGAATTTGAGTATTTGCATAAATTGTTTATTCGAGGATACTCTGCTATTCAGCATCCGCATAAACCTGATGTGACTGAAAGACGTAAAAAAATATTTTATGATCGTTACATCAATGGGCTGTCAATTTATGTAACTGCTCAAAGGAATAATACTAGCGAAGAATCTGTCAAACTAGAATCAAACAAGATTATCATCCAATTTGCTTCAGCATTAGAACTGGTTGCTTTTAAGTAGCCAGTTTTTACACTTTTTATACCTTTTTATTACCAATTTGGTTTCTTTTTTATACCTTTTTTATACCAATCGATTACCTGTTCAATGGTGTATTATGATAGTGTCGAAAGATTAGGAAACAGGACTTCGACAAAATAAACGAAGGGAGGCAATCTCCCTCATCGTTTTATTAAGCTTCGATAGGCAGCAACTAAACAAAAAAATAAACGAAAAGGATGTGTAAAAGCTCCTATAAATTGTTCAACATTTTTCTTTCGATTGGTTGCTGTCAGTTTTGATGTAAAAAATAGCTATCCTCAAAAGATAGCTAGCAATACAATTATTTTTTATTG
Source organism: Enterococcus sp. H57 (assembly GCF_003112495.1). Taxonomy (NCBI): domain Bacteria; kingdom Bacillati; phylum Bacillota; class Bacilli; order Lactobacillales; family Enterococcaceae; genus Enterococcus; species Enterococcus sp. H57. The sequence goes on along the minus strand of NZ_BEHC01000084.1, from coordinate 480 downwards.
CAACAAGAACGACAACAGTATTTGCATACAGAAAAATGTGATATTGGATTCTTAATTCTGAGGTATCGAAGAGCTGATGAGCATTCTGTGTAGTAACCAATTGCAATAGAATGTTTTTTATCAGGAACATGTGGGCAGTCTATCTCGTGTAGTGTTTGTATATTATTTTTTGTAAGTGTTGTATCGATAATATAACTAGGCATATGGACATCTCCTTATATCATTATAAAATAATTATACAACAATTAAAAAACAATGTGTAATATAATTGTATAATAATTAAAAAATATAATACACTTATGTCGTTGTGGCGGAAGTAGAGAGACGCAAAGGTGAAGGTAGGTTGCGTACGGCACACTACTGGGACCTTGTACAAAACTAGAACGGTGGAATGGCAACAGTTTTTTTGACAAATTTTATAAGGTGCAGAACTTCTTTCCGTATGCTATTCCGATTGTCCTTGACAATGAGCCTCCTCGG
>NZ_BEHC01000083.1:0-75561 GCF_003112495.1 Enterococcus sp. H57 | reverse complement strand
CTTACAGTGTTCTATTAAGTCGAGCACAACGACGTTTTGAAGGAACTTTGAGATATTCTTTAGGATATTAAAATTAACTAGCACCACGGGTTTCTCAATATGTAAGAGATTACAATGAGACAATTGCCGTGATATGTCCAAAAATTCGACTTTTTTGAAAAAAGCCGATTGAAAAAAGTATGAAATACATGGTAAAGTAATTCAGCTGAAAAAAGAAGAAGGGGGAGAACTATGCAGTCAATCAAAAATACGCTTCGATTATATTTGCTTGACTGGAAACGGATTTTCAAAAACCCGATTGCAACACTTCTGATCATCGCGATCATGATCATCCCTTCGCTATATGCGTGGTTTAACATCAAAGCATTATGGGATCCATATGGAAATACTGGAGAGCTGCCAATTGCTGTTTACAGTGCAGACAAGCCAGCAGAGTTTCAAGGTAAAGAAGTGGCCATTGGGGAGCAAGTCATCGAATCGCTTCATAAAAATAAACAATTAGGATGGCAATTCGTTGATTCAAAAGAACAATTAGAAGACGGAGTCCGTTCCGGAAAGTATTACGCAGGTATTTACTTGCCAAAGGATTTCTCAGAAGATCTGCTGAGTTTTACTAGTGGTGATATCAAGAAACCAAAAATCGAATATACGGTAAATGAAAAAATCAATGCGATTGCACCGAAAATCACCGATAAAGGAGCAAGTTCGATCCAATCGCAAATCACAAATGAATTTATCAAAACAGCCAGTTCGACTTTATTGAAAGTATTCAATGAGATAGGTTACGACATCGATACGAACCTAGTAAGTATCAATAAAGTCAAAGATATGATTTTATCAACAGATGAAAATTTGGACACGATCGACGGCTACACAAAGCAAGTCCTCGAATTACAAAGTCAACTACCTGACATCAAGGAAAAACTGAATAAAGCAAATGAATTCGTGGATTACATCCCTAAAGTAGATGAGATGGGCGAAAAAGTCGTTGCATTTAATGACAAAATGCCTGAGTTGAAAGACCAAGCAAAAATCATCCTTGATTTGCAAGAAAAAATCCCAGAGATCCAAAATGCCGGTAAACAACTAGCAGAGATCGACGGTGATTTTGCTTCGATCCAAGAGACAATGAATCAAGGAATTGACGAAGCAAAACAAGGCTTGACGATCATCCAACAGGTACAGGATATCTTGCCAGATGTGAAAAATTTAGAAAATCAGGCAAGTGATCTAGCAAACCAAACAAAATCAGGTGCCTCTCAACTGAAAGATGCGATACCAAGCATCACAAATAGTGTAGATGTTACATTGAAGTCAATTGGACAAGTGGCAACAACGACAGGTTCGTTAATAGATACTGTAAGAACAGCTATTGAAGATGGTAAGCTGACTGATGATGAAAAGAAAAACATCAGCAATGTATTGAACGGCTTTATTGACGGAATATCTCAACAACAAAATGCAATCGATAAACTGGTCGAGTTCCTGACTAAATTGCAAACAAGTGCTGGAAATACGAAATTGCAGCCAATTATTGATCAGCTAAATCAATTAAAACCCTTGCTAAACAATCTGCAAAACCGCCTATCTGCTTTGAACACAGCTGTTCAAAATGAAGACACGAAGGCTATTGATGAATTGCTAGATCAAATTGATGCCGTTGTTAATAATATCAATGGCATCATTGCTGGTATCAATACAGGTCAAATCAGTTCCACTGTCACTTCTCTATTAGACCAAGTCATCGATACGATTGGGACTGCACAAGGGGCGCTAAGCAAAGCGGACCAGATCGATTTTGAATCTCTGCTAAGCTCAACGAAAGCAACTGTAACGAATGCAGTGGCAATTTTAGAAAAATATCAAAAAGAAATGCCTGCAATTGGACAAGAAATCCATGATGCCAATACAATGCTGAATGGAAATATGGATACCATCGTCAATGGCATCAATGAAGGGGCAGACCTATACAACAATGAATTACCGATTCTTCAGCAAAAATTAGGATTGGCCGCTGATTTTATCCAAAATGATTGGCCAACACTAAAAAATGAAATCACCGGTACATTGACAACAGTAAATGAAAAAATGCCAGAGATCGAAACAGCTGTGAACGCTGCTGCGGACTTGATCAACAATGACTGGCCAAATATCAAAGCTGGCATCCAAAAAGCAGCAGACGCGATCCGAAAAGGCGAACAAGAAGTCGATCTAGGCGAAGTCATCAAATTATTGAAACTAGATGCAACAAAAGAAAGTGACTTCTTTACACAACCTGTTGAGCTACAAACCAATGCGCTTTATCCAATCGCAAATAACGGTTCAGCTAGCACCCCGTTTTATACTGCACTATGTCTGTGGGTCGGCGCTGTTCTTCTTTCAAGTGTTGCTACGACAGAATACTATTTAGGAAAGAAAGACCGAAACAATTTTACGAAACGAGAACAATTCGTTGCTCGTATGCTGACATTTTTGACAATGGCGATTGCGCAAAGCCTGATCGTTACATTAGGGAATATTTTCTTACTAGGAGTAGATGTCCAAAATCCGGTCTACAGCGTGTCATTTGCTGTCTTGATCGCCTTAGCGTTCATGATGATCGTCTATGTCTTGGCTGCATTATTCGATAATGTCGGTAAAGGGATCGCTATTATCATCTTAGTACTGTCGATCTCTGGCGGAGGCGGGAACTATCCGATCCAAGTCTCAGGGAAATTCTTCCAAATGATCAATCCGTTCTTGCCATTTACGCATGCGGTAAACTTGTTGCGGGAATCTGCAGGAGGCATTTACTGGCCAAATGCTACGAAAGCAATCTGGATCATGATCGGTTTGTTTGTTGTCTTTGGAATCGTAGGAACGGCAATCTATCCGTTCATCGAAGAAAAAATGACGAAATTCAAAGAAGCGGCGCATGAGAGCCATATTTTTCATTAAAAAAAGAGGTTGTGAAATCAGCGTTTTGACCTGAGTATTAGAGAAAAAAATGGAAAAATAATTCCTCATATTTTGCCGTTTTTTGAGCTAATGCCGAGGGTCAGCTGATTGAACACCGTGTACCAAGAGGTTGTAAAAAATCTGCTCTGCATCAAGTAATAAGAACGACCAAATAAAAACAGCTTCTTATGTTTTTAATTTGGTTGGGCTTATTACCGCAGATGCAAGCTTTTAAACACCGTTTATCAAGAGGTTGTGACAACTGCGCTATGCTTCGAGTAGTAAGAATGATGGGTAGAAAGCAACCTTACATCTCTCTTTCAAAAGTTAAGACATCAAAAAGGATAGAACTTGATTTTCTAAGTCAAGTTCTATCCTTTTATTATAGAATTCAAAGAAAAAGCCCATAAAAAAATGTTAGATTTTTGCTGTATTAAAGCGTTTGAAAAAGCGCTTGATATTTTTCTGTTTTTTTCCAATTATTTTCTTAAAGTTTATTGACTTTTAAGGTCAGTGAGCGTACTATAACATCTTGTTTACTATAAATTTTCGACTATAAAACTTGAAGTAAAATTGTGTGTAAAGGAGTTTAGAAATTGGATTACTTAAAAAGGTTGTTAGTAGGTAAGCCTTTAAAATCTGCTGAAAATGATGAGCACAAATTAACCCGATTTGCTGCTTTGGCATTATTGTCGTCTGATGCGTTATCATCTATTGCATATGGTACGGAACAAATCGTTGTCGTTTTAGTCGCTTTGTCTGCTGCAGCCATCTGGTATTCGCTACCCATTGCCGCTTTTGTTATTATTTTATTGATTTCATTAACGCTATCATATCGTCAAATCATCCATGCTTATCCTCATGGCGGGGGAGCATATGTCGTCAGCAGTGAGAATCTTGGAAAGAATGCTGGCTTGATTTCCGGTGGCTCTTTATTGATCGACTACATGTTGACAGTAGCAGTATCTGTCTCAGCAGGTGCTGAAGCGATCACATCAGCGGTGCCAGCACTCTACGGTCATCAAGTCGCTATTTCTGTGACAATCGTTTTGCTACTGATGATGCTGAATCTTCGTGGTCTGAGGGAATCTGCATCGTTCCTATTATTTCCGGTGTACACATTTATCCTTGTGATCTCGTTACTGATCGTTGTTGGTTTATATAATATCGTGACAGGTGCTGTGCCATTGCAAGCTACTGCACTTCCAGGAGCGGCTGTGCCGGGTGTTTCTATCGCTTTGATTTTACGAGCATTTTCTTCTGGTTCTTCCTCTTTAACTGGGGTGGAGGCGATTAGTAATGCTGTACCATTCTTTAAGAAGCCAAGAGCAAAAAATGCCGCTGCTACATTGACGATGATGGCATTGATCTTAGGTTTCTTCTTCGTGGGGATCACATTTATCAACTATTGGTATGGGATCGTTCCTGAAAAAGAAGTCACTGTTTTGTCTCAAATTGGTAAAGCTGTCTTTGGACATGGTATTTTGTATTACGTCCTTCAATTTGCTACAGCGCTGATTTTAGCAGTTGCTGCTAACACCGGTTTTTCTGCTTTTCCAGTTCTTGCATACAATCTGGCAAAAGATAAATTCATGCCTCACATGTATCAAGATCGTGGGGATCGACTAGGCTATTCCAATGGGATTATCACACTAGCGCTAGGTTCGATCGTATTGCTGTTTATTTTCCATGGCTCAACAGAACGCTTGATTCCGTTATACTCTATCGGCGTGTTCATTCCATTTGCTTTATCTCAAACAGGGATGGTCGTCAAATGGAAAAAAGAAGGAAAAAGATGGTTAAGCAAATCGATTGCCAATATTACAGGTGCGTTCATCTCATATGCAATCATTGCGATTTTGTTTGTCTATCGGTTAGGGGACATTTGGCCTTTCTTCATCATTATGCCAATCGTTATGTTCATTTTTTATAAGATCCATGATCATTATAAAAAAGTAGCAGAACAGCTTCGTTTAGAAAATGATGCAAAACTACATGATTATGACGGGAATACCGTTCTTGTATTAGTCGGGAATGTGACACGGGTAAATATCGGTGCGTTGAATTACGCACGTTCGATCGGTGATTATGTCGTTGCGATGCATGTTTCGCTAGACGAAGATGTCGAAAAAGAAAAAGAAATCGAAGCAGAATTTAAAAAGCATTTCCCAGATGTCCGTTTTTCAATCGTCCACTCTTCTTATCGCTCGATTGAAAATCCAATTATCCGTTATGTAGATATCGTAAGTAAAAATGCAGCGAAACAAAACTATACAACTACTGTGTTGATTCCTCAATTTGTACCAAACAGACGCTGGCAGAATATTCTCCATAACCAAACAAGTTTGCGGTTAAGATTGCGATTGTCTTGGCGTGAAAATATCGTTGTCAGCACCTATAGCTACCATTTGAAGAAATAAACCAAGTTTTAAAATCAAAAACAGACCCTCTAGCTCTTAATTGAAGCTAGAGGGTCTGTTTTGTCTTATTCTCAGCTAAAGGTGCCCTCTATAAGCCATTAAAGATGGGAACAGCGTATGAAATGTTATTATTCTTCCTATTTAGCTGTAAAACATTTTGATTTTGATGTCTTGATCATAATTTCCGAATCCTTTGCCAAATAATGTACAGCCTCCTATATTTTCAGCTTCTTCCTTTACCTCGACTCTTAAGTGCCATGTGTCTTCATAGGTAGGAATATCCTTGATCGTGACATCTGACAATGGTTCGCCTTCCATATAAGTTCCATGTTCCATGATTCGAATCGTCTTCAACAACCCGTATTGATTTAAGTTGTCTGGATACCAATCTGGCGTATACTTGCCTCGAATATCTGCAAAATCTCCGGGGCTTGTCCAGGTGCCCAATGTGATACCGTTTAAGCTAAAGGTAATGTCAGACGGCCAATTATTATTAGAAAAAGGAAATTCAGAAGAAATCTCCATGGAAATCTCCATCATCTCTAGTTTCTCATCTGGAGAAAGGAAATTGGGTGACTGGTATTCAACAAAGCCTTTCGTGAACCAGAGAATCCGACCATCCATTCGATTCGGGTCCATAAAAAATTTAGGTTCATCTACTGGACCGATAAAACCAGAGAGTGTCGCTAATCCACAAGTTGGTTCAACAAAATAATTTGTATAATGACCGATCGGAATCGAAGTTTCTCTAGTATCAAAGGCATTAAATATTTTCTCAGGATAGTTAATATCAATATGATCCACTCTCAAACTGGAAATCTTTTTTTGCCCCACACGTTCCGTTTTGATGATTTTGGCTTCCTCTAATTTTTTGATGTGCACCGTAATAATCGCACTGCTTAAACCTAATTCTTGTGCCAACTCTTTGACATTCATCTTGTTTTTAGCCAGCAATTGAATAATTTTGATTCGCACGTTACTGGCAAGTGCCTCATAGACAGGTAATGCTTCTTGATTGATTTCTAATTGCATCGTGTCGCCTCCGTTTAAACTGTTTGATTTACTTGAATGTTAATATATTTGCTAATTTGTGTAAATAGCATTGTTTATTTCGTTTATTGATTAATATATTTATTAATTAAAGTAGCAATTATTCTAGTAAAGTTAATTAAAATGTTGTTGACAGCGGTTACAAATAAAGTTATGATTTATTTGTAAATAGAAAACGTTTGCAAATTTTGGTAATAAGTAATGAAATTATATACGAATTGATAGTAAATAGTGATGAGGAGGATAGGAGTGTTCGGCTAGGTCATAATTCAATTTCAATGAAAGAGGGAAGAACATGAAGAAGAAACTTATTATTATTGGTGCATTGGTTGCAGTAGTCGCAATTGCTTTTGCCGGTTTTAAACGTTACCAGTCTTCAGAAAAAGAAAAATACACAATAAATTTTTGGTCTCCTCTTACGGGGGATGATGGTGCTTATATGGACAAGATTGTAGATGAATTTAATGAACAGTCTGGATCAGATTACAAAATTAATCACGTCATCACATCTGATATGTATACAAAATTAAGTACAGTCGTTAGCTCTAAAAATGGTATTCCTGATTTAACATTAATGCATTCCTACAAAGTAGAGGAATTTGTTAATTCGAATATTCTCGATACGGTTGAACCTTTGGTTTCGCATCAACCAGAGCTACAAAAAGGCAATTATTTAGATACTGCTTGGAATGCAGGAACAATTGGAGGCACTCAGTATACAATTCCGTTAGATATCCATGCGAGTGCAATGTACTATAATCAGGACCTTTTAGAGAAATATGATGTTACCTCTTGGTTAGACGATAATATTGTTACTTTTGATGAAATGATGTCATTAGCAGGGAAAATGGACGAAGGCGATTATGTTGTTAACAATGCCTTACTTTCCTGGGTTATTTTGGCTCAGATCCGTAATTTAGGAGGAGCTATTTCTGATGAGGCTGGCAATCCGACCGTTAATACTCCGGAAATGAAAGAAGCATTGGAAAGAATTAAAGCACTAACCGATGCTGGGTTAATGACTCCTTATGGCGAAGACGGTTATCTGATGTTCCAAGGTGGAAATGTTCTATTGTCCACAGATGGTACTTGGACTTCAACCGCGCATGATGCTGTTGAAGGGCTGAATTGGGGTGTCACAAACATTTATTCAACATCTGATGATATTGCAACAAATCGGGCTGCTTCCCATATGTTTGGTATGTTGAAGAGTGAGTCTAGAACCGATGAGAAAGAAGAAGTCATCGCGCAATTCTTAGAATTCGTTCGTACGAATTCGATTGAATGGGCAAAAGCGGGACAAATTGTCGCTAGTAAAGACATTTTAGAAAGTGATGATTATCAACAATATCCTCAATCCTTCTTTACTTCAACATCAGAGGAAGAAGATACACTTTATATCTTTGACTATGTTTATTTCTCCTATGTATTAGAGGCATTAGACGTCTATTGCACAGATATTGCATACAGTGAATTAGACTTGGATGAAGGTTTAGCAACGATGCAACAATATGTAGAAGATAAGATTGCGGAAGTGGCTAAATAATTGAAAGGGGATAATTTTATCCCCTTTCTGATTTTTGGAAGGGAATGAAAGGAATGAAAAAAAAGAGCATTAACTGGGCTTCAATTGCATTCATTGGACCGCATATGGTTCTCTTTATTATTTTTGTATGCATTCCAACAGTCTATGGGATTTATGCTTCATTTACTCAATGGAATTTGATTTCTGATCCTGTTTGGGTCGGCCTAAACAACTATAAGACGTTGTTATTTGATAGTTCGTCCACTTTCTATACTCAATTTTGGAATGGTTTGAAAAATACCTTTATTTTTGTTTTGATCATGGTACCACTACAGATCATTATTCCTTTGATGATTGCAGCGGCACTGCAACATAAAAAAGTGAAGCTGAAAGGACTTTTTCAAGCGGTTCTATATATTCCAGGTCTTATCTCTGTATCAGCTGGTTCTTTGATATGGTCACTGATTTTTCACTCTCGATTAGGTGCCGTAAATAATATTTTTGGGTTTGATTTCTCTTGGGCATCGCGACAACCTTATGCGTGGATCTTGATTTTCGCTGTCAGCATTTGGGGAGCGATTGGTGGTAACATGATCATCTATCGCTCAGCTTTAGCGGGTGTCAATGAAGATCTTTATGAAGCCGCAGAGATCGACGGAGCTGGATCGTTCCAAAAATTTTTGAACGTGACCTTGCCGTCTATTCGGTTTCCACTGTTATATACGATCGTGATGACAACTGCTGGGGCATTTAACGTCTTTGCACAGCCTTTGATGATGACTGGTGGAGGACCCAATCAAAGCACGACTGTATTGATGATGTATATCCGTTCACTGGCTTTTAGTCAAGGGGAATCAATTGCAGGGATGGCTTCGGCTATGGCAGTCATATTAGGATTGATCATTATGTGTGTGTCCGTATTTCAATATTTTCTTTTAGATAGAAGCAATACTTAAGGGGGTAAAAAATGAATACACAAAAGAAACATATACCTAGTATGATCATCGCATATTTGTTTCTGATCGTTTTATGTATCATCTGGGTTATTCCATTGATTTTTAGCTTCGCCACTTCTTTTCGTTCTCAGACCGAAATCGTCTCCACTGGGTTTCGCTTGTTACCCGTAAATTGGATATTAGATAACTATATAGCGATTTTAACCAATACCTCTACTGCGCCTATCATGCAGTGGTTATGGAATTCACTGTTTATCGCAGTCACTCACACTGTCTTAGTTGTGATCGTTGTTTCAGTGACAGCTTATGGTTATGGCAGAACGCGCTTTAAATATCGTGATCGAATCTTTTATCTTTTGATGGGGATCTCGATGTTTCCCGGTGTTGTGAATTTGATTCCTTCCTATAAAATCATCGAAACATTTGGTTGGGTCAATTCATCTCTTGCCATGATTGTTCCAGGACTGGCTGGAATGGGGAATATTTTTCTTGTCAGACAATTTATGAAGGGAATTCCTCTTGAGTTTGATGAATCGGCGCGAATGGACGGTGCAGATGAGTTTACAATTTTTTCAGAGATTATCGTTCCGTTGATCAAACCTGTTCTGATCGTTGCCGGACTCTTTTCTTTCACTGGCTCTTGGAATGATTTCTTATGGCCAGTAATCGTGTACACAGACGTTAGTAAGATGCCAATTACGGCTGGGCTGCTTTTATTACAAGACATTTATGGGAATTATCGGATGATTGGCCAGTTAATGGGATCAGCATTGATTGCCATTATTCCCACAGTACTGCTGTTTTTATTTGCCCAAAAATATTTCATTGAATCTATGAACTTAAATGCAGGAATAAAAGGATAGTGAAGATCATGAATCGAAAACTGGAAAGAAACTTACTACGTGCCAGTGCGGTCTGGGATGTCTGTATTGGTCTCGTAACGATGTTTGGGTATTATCCTTGGTTTGAAGAACAAGGGATCGCAGCGTTTCAAAATCAAAATCAGTATGAATATTTACAATCAAGTCTTATAGGTATGATCTCAAAAGTAGTGTTGATCGTTGCATTAGCAACGATTTTGATGGGCGTTATCAGTTGGATCAACGCGAAGAATATGCGAGACAAACAAATAAACAAAGGAACGATACGTTGGATGATCGCCTGTGTCATCATCCATTTGATCATCTATGATGTGATTGGTGTCGTCCTCTATTTACTAGCTACGACGATGTATATGTCTAAAAATAAAGCAATAAAAATACTAAAAACGGAAAATGGAATTTTTTAAGAAGGTGTAGAATTTATGGCAGAAAATTATTTGGAACCGATTGTATTAGAACGAGCAGACCCATGGATATACAAGCATACCGATGGATATTATTACTTCACTGGATCAAAACCAGGGTATCAGGAAATCGAATTAAGACGTGCGAAAACCTTGAAAGGACTGACTGACGGTGAAGTAAAAGTCATCTGGACGGCTCATGCCGAAGGCTCAATGAGTGAGCTGATCTGGGCACCAGAGATTCATTTTATTCAGGGAAAATGGTACATCTATTTTGCTGCTGCAGATCATGGAGAAGTCAGAAATGATCAGCATCATCATCGGATGTTTGCAATCGAAAATGCGAAAGAAAATCCCTTTGAAGGAGAGTGGGTGGAAAAAGGACAAATCAAGACGCAATTTGAGAGTTTCAGTTTAGATGCTACGGTATTTGAACATAGGAACCGATTGTATTATGTCTGGGCACAAGTAGATCCAAATATTCCAGGCAATTCCAATCTTTATTTATCAGAGATGGAAAATCCTTGGACATTGAAAGGAAAGCAGATTCTTCTGAGTATCCCTTATTATGAATGGGAAAAAATCGGCTTCAAAGTAAACGAAGCACCCGCCGCTTTGATTAGAAATGGAAAAGTGTTTATCACTTATTCAGCAAGTGCGACGGATGAAAACTATGCGATGGGGCTTTTATGGGCAGATGAAGAGAGCGATTTGTTGAATGGCTACTCGTGGAACAAATTAAAAGAACCAGTGTTTTCAAGTTCTGAGCGTAATTCTCTTTATGGTCCTGGTCATAATTCATTTACAATTGATGAGGAAGGAAAGCAAGATATTTTAGTTTATCACGCTCGACCAGAAAAAAATGATTATAGTGATCCATTGGAAAATCCAAACAGACATGCGTATGTTCAGCCATTTACATGGCATAAAAATGGACTGCCTAATTTTGGCGAACCTGGTGTAATCAAAGCTTAAGAAAAAGAGAGGAAAAAAATGACTACAAAAATAAATATGATCAGTAGGATGATACCTGTTTTTTTGTCCAGTTTTTTTCTTATGGGATGTCAAACAGGGGAAGCTGCCGAGCAGCTTATACAAAAGGAGTGGGAAACAACATCTAAGGAACGGGTATCGATCCATGACCCTTCAATTACAACTATCCATGAGGAAAATCAAGAATTATTCTATGTATTTGGTTCACATCTTGCTCAAGCAAAAACATCAGACTTACGAACGTGGGAAGTTCCTTTTTCTCACGAATATGAATCAATGGAAGACAATATTATTTATGGAAATACCAAAGAAAATCTAGCTGAAACATTTAAATGGGCAGGATATGATGATGCTGATTCAAAAGGCGGCTATAGTCTTTGGGCGCCAGATGTGATCTGGAATGCTGATTATGAATGGTCAAATGGAGACAAAGGAGCCTACATGCTTTACTACTCAGCTAGTTCTACTTGGCGGCGTTCAGCGATTGGATTAGCTGTAGCAAAAACAATTGAAGGACCATACAGCTATTCTGACACAGTTATTTATTCTGGATTTACAGAAAAAGATTCAACGGATGGTAGTGACCGTAATACAAACTATCAAAATACTCATTTGGCAAAACTGATCAAAGATGGAAAAATAAGTGGTTTTAGTGAAAACTGGTCTATCGAAGCCGGTCTTACCTATAACACCGATTATGCGCCAAATGCCATTGATCCCGCTTTGTTTTATGATGAAGAAGGGAAACTATGGATGACCTATGGTTCTTGGTCCGGCGGTATCTTTTTATTGGAAGTTGATCCAGCCACTGGAAAACCAATGTATCCTGGTGAAGATAGCACTACAGAAGATGGGCGCATCATTGATCGCTATTTTGGGATTAAACTCTCAGGTGGCTATCATCAATCAGGAGAAGGTCCCTACATTGTTTATGATGAGAAAACCGATTATTATTACCTATTCGTCACTTACGGTGGTTTAGCAGCAAAAGGTGGTTACAATATGCGACTATTTCGCGCTGAAAAACCAGAAGGACCTTACCTTGATGCCCAAGGAAATAGCCCAATCTTGGATAAAGGTGAACAAAATGTGAATTATGGTATCAAATTGATTGGGAACTATCAATTCTCGTTTCAACAAATGGGGTATCGAGCAGCGGGACACAATTCGGCGATCATCGATGAGAATGGTCAGTGGTCCTTGGTGTATCATACGCGCTTTAACAATGGAACCGAAGCCCATGAAGTGCGGGTCAACAGAATGTATATGAATGAGGAGGGCTGGCCAGTTCCAGCACCCTATGAGTATCGAGGCAATGAACAAGTAGCAGATGCTTTGACAGAAGATGAAATTATCGGGCGCTATGAAATCATTAACCATGGCACCGACAATGGAACGACCATGCTAAAAACGCAGATGATCGAGTTTCAAAAAGATGGAAACGTTACTGGAGACTTGACCGGAACTTGGACGTACGATGCGGGATACTTGGTGTTGACTTTTGAAGAAACTATCTTCAAAGGAATCTTATTAACTCAGGAAATAATAGAATTCGAGCAGCAAAAGTTAACGTTTTCAACGATTGGCGATAATAATGAGTCCATTTGGGGAATCAAAGAATAGGAGTAGGAAAATGACAATCAAAATTCTACACACAAAATCAGGAACAACGATCAGCAAATATATCTACGGTCATTTTGCAGAGCATCTAGGCCGTTGTATCTATGAAGGATTATACGTTGGAGAAGATTCGCCGATCCCAAATAAAAATGGGATGCGGATCGATGTGGTTGAAGCACTGAAAAACATTCAAATCCCTGTGCTGCGTTGGCCAGGCGGCTGCTTCGCCGATGAATATCATTGGAAAGACGGGATTGGTCCTAAAGAAAACCGCAAAACGATGGTCAACACTCACTGGGGCGGCGTGACTGAAAACAATCATTTCGGGACCCATGAATTTTTTGAATTGATCAAGCAGCTGCAATGTGACGCGTATGTCAACGGCAATGTCGGCAGCGGAACGGTGCAAGAAATGTCAGAATGGGTGGAATACATCACGATGGATGGCATTTCTCCGATGGCTGATCTTCGCAGAGAAAATGGCCATGAAGAAGCGTGGGAAATGAAATTTTTTGGCGTAGGAAACGAAAACTGGGGTTGTGGCGGCAATATGCGGCCAGAGTACTATGCGGATCTGTATCGCCGCTATCAAACCTATGTCCGCCAATACGGTGACAAAAAAATCTACAAAGTCGCTGGCGGAGCGAATGTCGCAGACTATCATTGGACAGAAACGCTGATGAAAAACGCCCATTGGTTGATGGACGGCCTAAGCTTGCACTACTACGTTCATCCGCAAGGCTGGGAAGAAAAAGGTAGCGCCTTGGAATTTAATGAGGCAGAGTGGCAAGTGACCTGTGAAAAAGCAGCCTACATGGATGAATTATTGACCCGCCACAGCGCTATCATGGACCAGTATGACCCAGAAAAGCGTGTCGGAATCATTGTTGATGAATGGGGCACTTGGTTCTCAGCAGAACCTGGTACGAATCCAGGCTTCTTATACCAACAAAATACGATCCGTGATGCCATGGTCGCAGCGATCACCTTGAATATTTTCCATAAACATGCCAAGCGAGTGCACATGGCAAATATCGCACAAACCGTCAACGTCCTGCAAGCGATGATTTTGACAGATGGCGAACAAATGGTGAAAACCCCAAGCTATCATGTATTTGATTTGTACAAAGTCCATCAAGATGCTGAAACCATTGATAGCCATGGAACCAGCAGCGATACCATTACGTATACGATTTCGAAAAAAGAGGATACGATCCATCTATCGGTTTGTAATTTTGCTACCCAAGGCACGGAAGAATTATCCTTCTCCCTTGAAACAGCGATCAATAAAGTGAAAGAAGCTCGTTATATCGTGGGAGACAAAATGAACGCACACAATGATTTTGATCATCCTGAAGATGTGGCGATCCAAGACTTCACCGCTTACGATGTTGAAGAGAACAAAGTCAGCTTGCGTGTGCCAGCAATGAGTGTTCTAACGATCTCATTGACAGTCTGATCCCATGACTTGTAAAGGATGCGAAGTGAAAGATGTTGCTGTAGCAGCACAGGAAGACATTGAATCCTTGATTGCAGAACAACTTTCTTTAGAAAGAGACTTGGCTTTGCCGGAGATCGTCAGTAGGAGAATCGCTGTTTGTGAGACCTGTCCACTGCGATTGAATCATACCTGTACCAAATGTGGCTGTTTTTATCGGTTTCGCGCAAACTTAGCTAAGAAAAACTGTCCTGCAGGAATGTGGGAACAAACAGGACAGCTCGTCAAGTAGCTGTCCTGTTTTTATAAAATAGTATAAATCAATTAGGAGATGAGGGAAAGACATGACAGCGATCAATGGGGTTCATGATCCTACGATTATTGAACATGAAGGCACCTTTTATTTATATTCAACGGACACACAACAGCCCAAAACGGCTGGTGTACCAATTCGTAGCTCAAAAGATTTGATCCATTGGCAATTTGAGAAACAGGCATTGTCAGAAATGCCTGAACCAGCAGTAAAATGGAGCAAAGCTCAAGGACTATGGGCACCGGAAGTTATTCGCTACAAGGACGAATTCCGTATGTATTATTCTGCTTCGACATTCGGCAGTACCACTTCTTTTATCGGCTTAGCTACAGCATCAGATCCTTTGGGCCCTTGGGAAGATCAAGGAGAGGTTGTTAAAACCAATGCAACTCTTGCACAGCATAACGCGATCGATGCCAATATTGCTTTTGACCGCTCGGGTGAGCAGTGGTTTGTCTATGGTTCTTTCTTTGGCGGAATCTATATTGCTCCATTGAACAAAGAAACTGGAAAACTTCAAGAAAAGAGCTATGGCCAACGGATTGCTTTTCGTCCGAAAACAGTTGATACTGCTATTGAAGGCCCATTTATTTATTATCATCCTGAAACCGATTATTATTATTTGTTTGTTTCTTTCGATTCCCTTAACGATTCGTATAATATCCGTGTCGCTCGAGCAAAAGAAATTACAGGGCCATATCTGGACTGGCATGGTACGGCCATGACGGATCAAGAAAAGACGCCAACCGAAGTAGGGACCAAACTGTTGGGCAGTTATCAGTTCTCAGAAGAAACAGTTGTATACGCTCCTGGTCATAATTCGATCTTTACGCAATCCAATAAGGAAAGCTTTGTTGTGCATCATGCACGGAGAAAACCATTTAGTGACCAATTCCATTTACAAATACGTAAACTCTATTGGCTGGAATCAGGCTGGCCAGTAATCTCTGCTTCAATCTATCAGGGAAGTGTTTCACGAATGCCAGAGCAAGAAACTCTGTTAGGAAAGTGGGAAATCATCCAATTTGATTACGAATCTCAAATTATATCTTCTCAACAGCATGAAATAACAGAATTAAAAAAAGAAGGACGAAGTTACTTGTGGGAAGGAAATGAATTTGTCCCATATTATGAGTACATCGACCAAAAAGAAAGGTTGTTTTTCTCTGGAATCAATGATCAGGGCGTTGCGTTTCTTGGTCGAAAAGTGTGCGAAGAATAAAAAACAAGCAGCACAATGAGCAGATTGCATTGTGCTGCTTATAAACGTATACTGCTGCCCTTTTTACTAAATACTGCCTTTTAATAATCTGGCGCCATAAGTAGGAATCTCAGCCTCGTCAAGTGACCATTTTTTGTTACCATAACTCAGTGCCATTTTTAATTGGTGATTCACAAACCCAACGGTCTAAGCAAGTATCAAATCGATAGTGAACATGAATGACAGGAGACGAAAGAGGCAATCATTTTTGAGGCAGTAGAAGACTTGACGGCCAAAATCAGTTTTGAATAACCGTTACAAATCTTTCGTGCGTATCCTCAGGTTATTCAAGATATCAATCAAGTCACACTGCAACGAGGAACCTTCGTGTATTGGTGTTGTTGCATAGACTCACAGGCTTTGGATTCGACCTTTGCTAAAGATGATACGTTGTTACCAATTACTTTACGTTTGGCTACCGCTAGTCGTAAAGGAGTAAGAAGTGAGCGTGGACAAAGATCCTCCCTAAAAAGGGGTCTTTTTCTCTATGTAAAAAAGAGGAAAAGTTTGCTGAATTTAAGTGCTTTATTGTATTTTTTGACGTACTTAATCAAGTACGCTATAATTATATCAGAAAAAGGAGGAGAGACAATGGCTAATACAACGATGAATCCTAGCACTGCTCGTAAAAATTTTTATCAGTTATTGAAAGAGGTAAATGAAAATCATACTGAAATCGAGATTATTAGTGATCGTAGTGGAAACAATGCTGTATTGATTGGGCTGGAAGACTGGAGAGCGATTCAAGAAACCCTTTTTCTTGAGCAAACAGGTACTTTAGATAAAGTACGAGACCGCGAAAAAGATGACAGTGGCTTTACGAATATCGATGATATTGATTGGGAAGCTCTTTGATGAGTAACTATACAGTCGCAATCAAAAACTCTGCGAAAGTGGATTTAAGAAAAATCAAGCAATCGAATTTAAAGAAACAATTTGAAGAAGTGATTCAGACATTGAAGGAAGATCCATATATGCCCACGCAGTCTTTTGAAAAGCTGAGACCTACACATGAAGGCAGATACTCACGCAGGCTGAATAGACAGCATCGAGTGGTTTACAAAGTTGATGAGGAAAATAAAGTTGTGGAAATTTATTCTGCCTGGACACATTATGAGTGAAGTGAGAAGAGCCAACCTTTTTAGATAGTTAACAAAGAGTCTCCCCAAAAAGGAGACTCTTTTTTTGTTCTAAAACCAACCTTCTTGGATTTATTGCATGATTTCTTTAATTTGTTCCTATATCTCCACCTTTGAAGGGTCATTGTTTGAGTTTAGGAATGGAATGTTGACGGGTTTATGTAAAACAAGGAGGAAGAAGTGTGACAAGGAAAATCAGTAAAATTGGAGCATCGTTGTTAGTGTTGGCAGTGGCAACGACCATCGATTATCGCCAAAGTGAGGCGAAGACAATTGGAAATGTCGTTTATCGAGAAACAGCCAAAAGTATGTTGAAAAAAGCAATGGACAATCAACCGGAGTCGTCTTATTGGTTCCCAGAGGATTCGTTGGCATGGTCTTTTGGAAAAGATACAGATACGAAATACAATACCAGTGTCGTTCCTTTAGCAGAGCGGGTATCCAAAGCGACATTGCCGAACATGAATGTCACTCAAACGGAAGAAGTCAAAGTCGTGGCGCTTTCGGCCATGAATAGCAGTATCAACGGCAATGCATCACGAGGGATCGATATCTTTTACGCCAATGTCTTTTCTTATTGGCAATATATCGATCAATTGGTTTACGGGGGTGCTCTTCTGGTGAAGGATCATCGTATCGCCAAGTCTAGTTGCGACGGATGCAGTCCATAAGAATCGTGTACCGGTTTTAGGAACCGCAAACCTCCCATGGCGAGAAGCTGGAATGGCTAGATATGTTTTTAGCCAAGGATGAGGATGGCAAGTTCCCGATTGTATAAAAGATGATCGAAGTTACCGATACGGCAGTCACCAGTTTTGATGATGCAGCTGAAGGCATCGAACAATCGAGGACTGATGGAAAAGGCTTAAATGAAAGCCACGCCAAAGGATGTAAGAATTGATGCCCAATTCAAAGAACAAGCAGACGAGTATTTAGAGATCATGTGGTATGAATTCCATGACGAGTGATGGGAAAATGGATTGGCAAAATGCCTTAGCGGATAAGAAAAAAACTTAGTCGGTGGATGCAGAGATGAACCCGTTGGCAGTATGAAGTTGGAGTATACGGAATGGATAAATAGCTAAGAAAAGCAACTCTTTGCCCATAAGGAGGGAAGAATCAGAGTGGATTATTGCCTTAAAAAATGACAGAACTAAAAAAGCCTTTGCGACCAACAAATGGTCGCAGAAGCTTTTGTTTTTTACAATAACATCAGCGTGATGTACGGCTGGCTGGATCTAGCCGTCTTTCCAAAATACCTAAAAGCCAGTCCGTGATAATCGCCATTAATGCAGTTGGCAATGCACCTGCTAAAATAATCGATGTGCCATCTGTTGCATTGGTTCCTCGGATAATGATATCTCCAAGACCACCAGCACCGACGAATGCACCGATCGCGGTTATCCCGATGGCAACAACTAACGCGTTTCTTATGCCTGCCATGATAACAGAAACAGAGAGTGGTAACTCTACCATGAATAGTCGTTGTCTAGCAGTCATCCCCATGCCTTTGCCGACATCAAGGATGTTTTTATCTACTTGGATCATCCCGGTATACGTATTCTTGATGATCGGTAAGAGGGAATACAAAAATACAGTAACAATCACGACATTGACTCCCAGGCCTAATCCAATGATTAAAATGGAGATCATGGCTAGAGAAGGGATCGTCTGGATGATATTCGCCAAACGAATCACCCAGTTTGCTAATTTACGTCTCCTAGAAATCATGATCCCAACCGGAATCCCGACAACTGCTGCAAAGAGGACACCATAGATAGAAATCAGGAAGTGACGGATAAATTGTGCAAAGATATAGGAGCCATTTTCCTGGAAATAATAGAAAAATTGTTGAAAGACATTCATTTTATCCAATTGCTTCACTTCCCTTCAAAATAGTGGTTTTCTTGTAAGAAACGTTGTGCTACTACTGATGGTTCCACTAGATTATTATCTGCTTCGTAGTTCAATTCCTGCATTTTTTCCGTACTGATGGTATGACCTAACTTATTTAAGGCTTCTTTTAAATGAGGCGTATCAGCTAATATCTTGTTGTCTACAACTGGAGCAGCATCATATGGTGGGAAGAATTGACGATCATCTTCCAACATGACTAGATCATAACTGGCGATCCGTCCATCCGTAGAGTAGCCAAGAACAATATCCATTTTTCCTGCTTCGACTGCGTCATAAACAAGTCCAATCTGCATAGGTAATATCGAATTGAAGGAGAAGCCATAAGTTTCTTGGAAGCCGTCATAACCGTCTCCTTTACGATTGATCCAAGAAGTATCTACACCAGCTACTAATTCATCCGCTACATTTTTCAGATCGCTGACTTTAGATAAATGGTATTTTTGTGCGGTGTCTTTTCGAACAAGAAAGACATACGTATTTTCAAAACCATAGGACGGGAACCACGTTTGATCGTATCTTTTCTCAAATTCATCTTTCACGGTAGCAAACGCTTTTTTCGGATCTTTTTCAGGAGGAAGGTTCAATGTAGTCGTTAAATCTGTTCCTGTGTAGCGAGCCGCTGAAATTGAAGCATCTCCGTTCATCATCGCTTGATGGTTGATAGTTGTGGTAGCCAGATTGTTGATGATTGCGGTATTTTTATCTGTATAATGTTCAACCATTCCGGCAACTAGGCTTGCTAAGATCTGTGCTTCTGAAGTGATTCCACCTGTGATCGAAATGGTGTCTTCATCTGTATTGCTGGCAAGACCAGGGAAAGAACAACTCGCAAGTATAAGAAGAGAGAAAAGAACCATGGTCATTTTTAGTATACGTTTCATTCTTCATTCTCCTCTCTAAGTGCGATCGGTGTCAGCCGGTGTTCCAAGAGACCTAGAAGCCAATCAGCCAATAGTGCTAAAATCGTTACAGGGATCGTACCTGCCAAAATGAGATCTGGTTGGTAATTATTCAGTCCACTAAAAATCAAATCACCTAAACCACCAGCCCCGATATAAGAAGCAAGTGTAGCCCATGCAATCACGTAAACGGCAGCTAAACGAATACCAGCCATGATCGTTGGCATAGCAATGGGCAATTCAACGGAAAAAATGGATTGGAACTCAGTCATCCCCATGCCTTTTGCCACATCCCGATAATTCCAATCGACATTTTTCATCCCAATGTACGTATTACGTAAAATCGGCAATAATGAATAAATAAAGAGTGCGATAATCGCAGGTAATTTACCTACGCCAAATAGCGGGATCATCAATGCCAATAAAGCAAGAGAAGGGATTGTCTGCAAGGCACTGGTTAAGCCAATCACAATCGTGGCAGCTTTTGGAAAACGTGTCAGTAAGACACCAAGCGGTACAGCAATGATGATACCAATGATCAAAGCAAGTCCCGAAATATAAAGATGTTCAAAACCTTTTGAGAGAATTTCTGAACCGTGTTGATGAAAAAACTGCTGCATAGGTCAGACCTCCTTAGATTCTTCAGGAGTAGCTGACTCTGCAACATCAGTAGTTGCGGGATCTTCTCCCCAAATCACATCGTAGACGATATCCACTAATGATGCACGAGTCAGGATACCTACAACTTTGTTCTGTTCATCAACGACCGGCACGTATTTCAGTCCGCGTTTTAAAATGCGTTGCAAGGTATCACGAAGATAGGCGGATTCTTTTACGTAAAAAACATGTTTATTTAATATGTCGCCGACACTGGATACTTTTCCTCGCTTTTTATTCAACGTTTCTACATCGATAAATCCTTTTAATACATTCGAATTATCGGTAACTAACAACGTATCTACACGTTTTTCCCTCATAAGTTTGATTGCTTCTTGTAATGATTTTTCCGGTGTAATCGTGATTGCTGTATTTAGCATAACTTCTCCGACTCTTGTCGCATTTGGCTTGGCTTGTAGTAGGCGATCTTCTCCAATCAACTCTTCTACGAAATCGTTTGCAGGATGACGTAAAATATTTTCTGGTGTATCAAATTGGATCACACGGCCTTCACTCATGATGGCGATACGGCTTGCTAGTTTAATCGCTTCATCCATGTCATGGGTTACAAATACGATCGTTTTTCCCAAACGCTCTTGTAAATCTTTGACAAGGTCTTGCAAGGAATCACGAGTGATGGGATCAAGCGCACCGAATGGCTCGTCCATCAAGATGATATCTTGATTCGCTGCAAGGGCACGAACGACACCAATACGCTGCTGCTGCCCACCAGATAATTCATGTGGGTAGCGATCTAACATCTCACGGGGCAATTCCACAAGATCAATCATTTTTTCAGCTGTTTTATTCCGTTCTTCTTGACTGACTTTCAACAATTTTTGGACAAGAGTGATATTTTCACGGATCGTCATGTGAGGCATCAATCCAATACTTTGGATAACATAGCCGATCTGACGTCGCAATTCCACTGGATCAATTTCTTGGATGGATTTTCCATCAATCAAAATTTTCCCTTGTGTTGGATCAGTCATTCGGTTGATCATCCGCATCGTCGTCGTTTTTCCGCTTCCGCTCGTACCGATAAAACAAATGAACTCACCCTTTTCAAATGAAAGATTGACGTCCTCTACAGCGACTTTTCCACCTTTATAAATTTTTGACACATTTTGAAATTCAATCATGGTGCCACCTCTTTTTCTATTTTCAATGAAGAACTATCTATTACTAGTATGCCTAAAACAATGAAAAAATACAAATAGGGTAGTTTTTTTATTTAGGAAAACAAAAAATAGAAGTGAAAAAGTGCTGATTTTGCCAACAGAACGAAAAACATGATAGAATGATGAAGCACATGATAGAAAGTGAGTGACGATATGTTAACAACAGAAGATTTTGATTTTGACTTGCCGGAAGAATTAATCGCACAAACACCATTAAAAGACCGCGATCATTCTCGTTTACTTGTTTTGGATCGGAAAACTGGAGAGATGGAAGATAAACATTTCCATGAAATCATTGAAGAGTTACAGCCTGGTGATGCGCTAGTTATGAATAATACACGAGTTCTGCCTGCTCGTTTATATGGAGAAAAACCAGATACTGGTGCGCATTTAGAAGTCCTTCTTCTAACGAATACACAAGGAGATACGTGGGAGACATTGATCAAACCTGCGAAACGTGCCAAAGTTGGGACAAGAATCTCTTTTGGTGATGGCAGATTGCAAGCAGTAGTGAAAGAAGAATTGGAACACGGCGGACGGATCATTGACTTTGAGTATGAAGGAATTTTTCTAGAGATTCTTGAATCATTGGGAGAAATGCCATTGCCTCCATATATCAAAGAACGTCTGGAAGACCCAGATCGCTATCAAACTGTCTATGCGAAAGAAAATGGTTCTGCTGCAGCGCCAACAGCTGGATTGCATTTTACGAAAGAATTACTTGATGAGATCGAAGCAAAGGGTGTTGAATTAGTCTATCTGACACTACATGTAGGGTTAGGTACATTCCGACCTGTCAGCGTAGATAAAATTGAAGAACACCATATGCATAGTGAATTCTACCGTTTGACGGAAGAAGCAGCTGAGCGATTGAACCAAGTACGTAAAAATGGCGGGAAAATCGTGGCTGTCGGAACAACTTCAATTCGAACATTAGAAACGATTGGAACGAAATTTAATGGAGAAATCAAAGCAGACAGCGGATGGACTGATATTTTCATTACGCCTGGCTATGAATTCAAAGTGGTAGAAGCTTTCTCAACTAATTTCCATTTGCCAAAATCGACTTTAGTCATGTTAGTTAGTGCCTTTGCAGGAAGAGAATTGACTTTATCTGCTTACCAGCATGCGATTGAAGAGCGCTATCGTTTCTTTAGTTTTGGAGATGCGATGTTCGTGAAATAAGGTTATGAAAAACCGCTAGTTTTGAATAACAAAAAAGCTTTACAAAGATTTTATGACAAAGAAAAAGCCGAGCTCTCGATAAGCTCGGCTTTCTTGTACCTCGGAAGGATTCAAATAAACAGAAATGATTGTAACTTTCCATCATACATGCAAAGCACGGTGTTGAATTTCTTCATGTTAAACAAAAATTTTGTTTTCGTTACATCTTCAACATTTGAAACATCTCTTGTTCCTATTCAATTTTCAGACGTTTACGTTATTCAATTGTTACGTATCGCATTACTTCTTGTTTCGGATACTTCGTGATCCAAACATCCATACGCATTCACTATTTATAGGTTTGTACTCTACACGCATGTCTGGGTGAAACCTGTACTTCTAACAACTTTGTTTGCTTACACTGTTCTATCGAGAAATTCTTCTGTCTATTTGATGGTATCCTCCTTCCTTACATCTATATAATAGCATCCTTTGGTAGCGTTTGCAAATATAAGCACTTTAAATTTTACGCTTTCTTAACAAATAATCGATAAGCCCTTTATTTGAAGTAAATAAAAAAATGATGTTATAGTAAAATAAGTACCTTTTTTTGTACGAAGATTTTAAAGGAGGAATAGGATGGAAGAATACAAGCAGACAATAGAAGAAGTAAAGAAGGTAACAGAAGCAGATCCAGATACTGGGTTGTCTTCACAAGAAGTGGATGAACGGCGAAAAAAGCAGGGATTGAATAAATTCGATGAGGCGCCGAAAGAATCGATGATCAAAAAATTCTTTCGAAGCTTGTCGGATTTTACAACGATCATCCTTCTTGTAGCAGCGGTGATTTCCTTTTATACCGCATTTGCTACAGAACATGGGGATTTATTTGAAGGACTGCTGATCATCGCTATCGTTGTGATCAACTCGGTATTGGCGATTGTCCAAGAAGGAAACGCAGAAAAAGCACTGGAATCCTTGCAAGATATGAATAAACAAACGGCAACTGTCATACGAGACGGCAAAGTGACCACTGTTGAGTCAGAGCAACTGGTAGTGGGTGATATTCTTGTTTTAGAGTCCGGTGATGCTATTTCTGCCGATGCCCGTTTGATCGAAGCATCACAATTACGTGTAGAAGAATCGGCGTTGACTGGAGAAAGTGAAGCAGTTGAAAAAGATGCAGCATTTATTGCTGAAGAAGATGAGTCATTAGGTGACCAACTTAATATGGTATTTAAAGGATGTACGGTTGCTGCAGGTCGTGGGAAAGCGATCGTCACTGCCATTGGTATGGCTACAGAAATGGGTAAGATCGCGGATCTTTTGAACGAAAATACTATGCAAAAAACACCTTTACAGGTCCGATTGAATCAGCTAGGCAAACGAATCAGTATGATCGCTTTAGCGGCTGCGGCTTTAGTATTTGTGATTGGTGAACTGCAAGGAGAACCACTCCTTGAGATGTTCATGACTTCGATTTCCTTAGCTGTTGCAGCTGTACCGGAAACCTTGACTGTTATTGTTACGTTGACACTTGCATACGGTGTGCAGAAGATGGCGAGGAAACATGCGATCATCCGACAGTTGCCAGCAGTTGAAACGCTAGGAACTGCTAATGTTATCTGCTCAGACAAAACAGGAACGCTGACACAAAATGAAATGCGCGTCCGCCGGGTATGGAGCAAAGAAGATGAAGTAACGAATATCGAAGATTCAATGACGAACAGCGCGATGGAAATATTGAAAATGGCTGCACTATGTACAGATGTGACGGTCGAGCAAGAAGATGACGACCTTGTTATCAAAGGTAATCCAACAGAGGTAGCCATCGTTAGGGTTGTTGAAGAGAATTATCATACAAAAGCAGAATTAGAAGAAAAATATCCACGAGTAAACGAGCTTCCTTTTGATTCCGAACGAAAAATGATGACAACGGTTCATCAAATGGGCGAAAAATACATCTCAATCACCAAAGGAGCATTCGATGTTCTGGCTCCGCGCTTTAGTTCAGGCGATGTAGAACAAGCAGCAATCGTTAATGATCGCTTTGGTAAACGGGCACTGAGAGTGATTGCTGTTGGTTATGCTACTTATGACGAAGAACCGCAAGATATTTCTTCTGAAGCATTGGAAAAAGACTTACGTTTGATTGGCCTGATCGGAATGATCGATCCACCACGTCCAGAAAGTAAAGGAGCAATCAAGCGAGCGAAAAAAGCCGGTATCAAAACAGTCATGATCACTGGAGATCATGTGGTAACTGCCAGTGCCATAGCGAAAGAATTAGGTATCTTGAATGATCCGTCAGAAGCACTTTCAGGATCAGAACTGCATCAATTATCAGACGAAGAATTAGATGCGCGTGTCAAAGCTCTCTCTGTCTATGCTCGGGTAACGCCAGAAGACAAGATCCGGATCGTCAAATCTTGGCAACGTACGGGAGCAGTCGTAGCGATGACTGGGGATGGTGTGAATGATGCACCAGCGTTGAAAGCAAGTAACGTTGGGTGTGCCATGGGGATCACAGGGACAGATGTGGCGCAAAGTGCCGCAGATATGATTCTGACGGATGACAACTTTGCGACGATCGTAGATGCTGTTAGTCAAGGGCGTTCAGTTTATCAGAATATTCGTAAAGCAATCAACTTTTTACTAAGCTGTAATATTTCGGAGATCTTTATTGTTTTGATTGCGATGCTGTTAGGATGGGGAGCACCATTTACAGCTGTGCAACTACTGTTTGTCAATGTAGTTGCTGATGGACTTCCAGGATTTGCTTTAGGAAGAGAACCAGCAGAACACGGCATCATGGATCAGCCTCCTATTCCGAAAAACGAAGGGATCTTTGCTCGAGGCTTGTTGCAAAAAATCGCCATAAACGCAGGAGTCTTCACCATCGTAACGCTGTTTGGTTACTATTTAGGTAGTTATGTCGATACTATTAGCCCATGGGTAGATGCAAGTCAGCATGTCGGTCAAACTGTTGCATTCTTGATCTTAGCTTATTCATCGATTTTGCATGTGTTCAATGTACGCAGCAGCCAATCGATCTTCAAAGTCAATTTAGCAACCAATAAAGCTTTGGTAGAAATGGCGTTACTGGCATTAGCTATTACAACGGCTGTTGCTTTGCTGCCATTTACGCAAGAACTATTCGGCCTAGTACACATCAGTTTGAATCACTGGTTCTTGGTAGGGATTTTATCTATCGTACCAATCGCGGTGAATGAACTGATCAAGTTCCATCGATTACCGGAAGCAGAAGAAGAGGAATGATTAACTGTTTCTAAGTTGATTTTCTTTTTACTGGAACTATACAAAAAGGAGGTGTGACATGAATGTTGTCACACCTCCTTTTTGCTAATGGGCTGAATGTTTCTTTTACTGCCTCTCGATAAACGGTGTTCTCCTACCAACCCCTCGGTCACAAGTCACACTCTCTTTTAAATATCTTTTGGCAATTGTTCATAAAATGCTGCTTTTGTTGCGGAAATGTATGGGCTGAGCCATAGATAACCAATACCAGCAGTTGCTAATGCTAAGATATGCCAGCCGATAAATGAAAGATCTAACCAGAAAAGTTGTCCTTTATAACCATCCATCAATTTTCGACTTGCAGTGATCGTATCCAGTACTTTAGGTGTTTGTCCTGTTTCTTGGACGATATCGTAGTAGATAAAATAGCTTTGAGAATAAGAATAGCTTTTAATGATTCCAGGAATAACTAATAGCAAACCCCATAATGTTGTAAAGATCGAGATCAGCACAGCTAAGCCGATCACTCCGCCGATAAACAAACCTTCGAATCCACGAAATGCATCTTTGAATGGTTCGATCTGATCTTTTTGTCCACGTAAAATATCAAGATAAGTCCAAGAAATACCGCTCATGAACAAAGCGCTAATGATGCTGGAAATAATTCCGCCACCGCCTCCTGAACTACCGCCTCCTGAAGTTGTCGCATCTGAGACGCTCGCTGATCCATCATATATGGTGGTGGCAAACAAGATAATAGGAATCATAATAAGAAGAATAGTAGCAATACCAATCAATGTAGGGATTAGATTTAGTAAAACAGCTTGTCCCCAACGTCCTTTTAGACTCTCTTTTGCTTGGCGTTTTAATTCTGCAGAAGATTGCATGATTTTTCCCTCCTTTTCTTTAATAACACCAATATACCATGTATCAAAAAATATTTCTGTCATAATGTTTTTCTTTTTTTTGTTATTCATAAAAAAAGGATAAAAAAAAGAATATTAAATAAAGTAGAAGGAAGCCGAGGAAACTTGCAAAAAGCACTTGAAACGATTATGATGGTGGGAGTTGTCAAGATATTTTATATAGAAAGTAGGGAAATGAATGACGCAACCTGCCATTCGCTATCGTTTAATCAAGAAAGAAAAACATACTGGCGCGCGTTTAGGGGAATTGATCACGCCACACGGAACTTTCCCCACACCAATGTTCATGCCAGTAGGAACATTAGCTACAGTAAAAACAATGTCCCCAGAAGAGTTGAAAGAAATGGGTGCTGGCGTTATTTTAAGTAATACATATCATTTATGGCTACGCCCTGGTGAAGACTTAGTAGAAGAAGCTGGCGGACTGCATAAATTTATGAACTGGGATCAACCGATTTTAACAGATTCAGGCGGCTTTCAAGTTTTTTCATTAAGTGATATGCGGAATATCGAAGAAGAAGGCGTGCATTTCAAAAATCACTTGAACGGTTCGCGTATGTTTTTATCACCAGAAAAAGCAATCAACATCCAAAATAAATTGGGCTCTGATATCATGATGAGTTTTGACGAATGTCCACCATTCGATGAAAGTTACGATTACGTGAAAAAATCAGTAGAACGTACGTCTCGATGGGCAGAACGAGGATTGAAAGCTCATGCTAACCCAGACCGTCAAGGATTATTTGGAATCATCCAAGGAGCAGGATTTGAAGATCTTCGTCGTCAAAGCGCGAAAGATCTAGTCGGGATGGATTTCCCTGGTTACTCAATCGGCGGGTTATCTGTCGGGGAGCCTAAATCAGAAATGAATCGTGTATTAGAATTCACTACACCGTTGATCCCCGAAAACAAACCACGTTACTTGATGGGTGTCGGTGCTGCTGATTCATTGATCGATGGTGTTATCCGTGGAGTAGACATGTTTGACTGTGTCTTGCCTACTCGAATCGCTCGAAATGGCACATGTATGACTTCTCAAGGTCGTCTAGTAGTGAAAAATGCGAAGTATGCTCATGATTTCCGTCCAATTGATGAGAAATGTGATTGTTATACATGTAAAAACTATACACGTGCCTATATCCGCCATTTGATCAAATGTGATGAAACATTTGGGATTCGTTTGACTTCTTACCACAATTTATACTTCTTGTTGAATCTAATGAAACAAGTACGTCAAGCAATCATGGATGATAATTTGCTTGAATTTAGAGAAGCCTTTTTTGAAGAATACGGGTTCAATAAAGAAAACGCAAAAAGCTTCTAAAGGAAAATCTTTTAAAAATTAAGTAAAAAACTAGTGTTAGCAGCATTTTTCTGCTAAAGTGTTTTTTGTAGATACAGAATTAGTGAGGTGAAAAAAATGGGAACATTACCAATGCTTGTGATGTTTATCGCGCTATTAGCAATGTGGTTTTTTATGTCACGTTCGCAAAAGAAACAACAGCAAGAACGTCAAAACTTGTTAGATAGCATGAAACCAGGTGATTCAGTCGTAACGATCGGCGGATTACATGGAGTTGTTTCAGAAATCGACAATGACAAACGGACAGTTGTTTTAGACTGCGAAGGGATCTTCCTTGAGTACGATCGTGCAGCAATCAAAACGGTCAAACCAGGGACTGTCGTAACAAATGATGCAACGACTACTGTTGAAACAACAGAAGAACCAGCTGAGACAGTTGAAGTAAAAACTGAAACAACAGAAACGCTGGAAGAGACAGAAGAGAAGAAAGAAAAATAAGTATCAAAGCTTATTTAAAGACGAGGTAGGGCAGAAAGATGTCCTACCTCATTTTTTATTCAAAAAAGAAAGAGATAAGAGTATAGGATATATTGCTCAATATTGAATAATCGGGTGTGTCATATAAATAATAATAAATAACTTTATATATTTTTCTATACAAACACCTGTAAATAAAGCAATTTTATATTTAAAAATAACTGTGAAAAAAATCACAAAAAAGTGTTTACATAGAAAAACAAATATTGTATGATATACATGTGAATTATTTAACAAATAACCATGACCCATTAGGAGGATAATGATGGCTAAAGTAATGGAAAAAGAAAAAACGAAGACAATTGACGTACAAGCAATGATTGATGATTTGGCAGAAAAAGCAAATGCAGCATTGAAAGAAATGGAAAGCTTTGATCAAGAAAAAGTGGACCATATCGTGCATGAAATGGCAATGGCAGCTTTAGATCAACATATGCCATTAGCGAAGATGGCTGTAGAGGAAACAGGCCGCGGTGTTTACGAAGATAAAGCAATCAAAAATATGTATGCGTCCGAATATATTTGGCATAATATCAAACATGATAAAACAGTTGGTGTAATCAATGAAGATGTCCAAAAAGGATTGATTGAAATTGCTGAACCAGTCGGTGTGGTTTGCGGAGTAACTCCAACAACGAATCCGACTTCCACAACGATTTTCAAATCAATGATCGCGTTGAAAACAAGAAATCCAATCGTTTTTGCTTTTCATCCAAGTGCCCAAAAATCTTCTGCAGAAGCAGCACGAGTAGTACGTGATGCTGCTATCGCTGCCGGAGCTCCTGAAAATTGTATCCAATGGATCGAACATCCTTCGATCGAAGCGACTTCTATGCTAATGAACCATCCAGGTATCGCGATCGTCTTAGCGACAGGTGGAGCTGGAATGGTCAAGTCTGCTTACTCTACAGGAAAACCAGCTTTAGGTGTAGGTCCAGGTAACGTACCAGCTTATATTGAAAAAACAGCAAAAATTAAACGTGCAGTGAACGATTTGATCGTTTCGAAAACATTTGATAATGGAATGATTTGTGCTTCTGAACAAGCTGTGATCGTGGATAAAGAAATCTATGCAGCAGTAAAAGCAGAATTCCAAGCACACCAAGTTTATATCGTAAAACCAGATGAATTGCAAAAATTAGAAGATGCAGTGATGAACGAAGGAAAATATGCGGTCAATCCATCAATCGTTGGACATTCTGCGATGGAAATCGCAAAATTGGCAGGAATCAGTGTACCAAAAGGAACGAAAATGCTGATTGCTGAATTGGAAGGCGTAGGCCCAGATTATCCGCTATCAAGAGAAAAACTTTCTCCAGTTCTTGCCATGATCAAAGCTAACAACACGGACCATGCGTTTGATTTGTGTGAAGGTATGTTGAATCTTGGAGGATTAGGACATACAGCAGTTATCCATTCAGAAAACGAAGAGTTGCATGTCAAATTCGGTCTTCGAATGAAAGCTTGTCGTATTTTAGTGAATACACCATCTGCAGAAGGCGGCATCGGTGATATCTATAACGAAATGATTCCGTCATTGACTTTGGGATGCGGTTCTTATGGTAAGAACTCTGTTTCTCGTAACGTCTCTGCTGTAAACTTAATCAATGTCAAAACTGTAGCGAAACGGAGAAATAACATGCAATGGTTCAAATTACCGCCAAAAATCTTCTTTGAAAAGAACTCTCTATTGTACTTAGAGAAAATGGAAAACGTTGAACGTGTCATGATCGTTTGTGACCCTGGTATGGTCCAATTCGGTTACTGCGATACAGTTCGTGAAGTATTGGCACGACGTAAAAATGATGTGAAGATCGAAGTCTTCTCAGATGTTGAACCGAACCCATCGACAAATACCGTATACGCAGGAACGAAACTGATGGCAGACTTCAAGCCAGATACAGTAATCGCTCTTGGAGGCGGTTCTGCAATGGACGCAGCTAAGGGAATGTGGATGTTCTATGAACACCCAGACACATCTTTCTTTGGTGCAAAACAAAAATTCTTGGATATCCGTAAACGGACATATAAGATCGACAAACCAGAAAAAACACAATTCGTATGTATCCCGACAACATCAGGGACTGGTTCTGAAGTAACGCCATTTGCGGTCATCACTGACAGTGAAACACATGTGAAATATCCGTTAGCAGATTATGCATTGACGCCAGATGTCGCAATCGTCGATCCTCAATTCGTCATGTCAGTTCCAGCATCTGTCACAGCAGATACCGGGATGGATGTGTTAACACATGCAATCGAATCCTATGTTTCAGTCATGGCTTCAGATTATACACGTGGATTGAGCCTACAAGCAATCAAGTTAGTCTTTGACTATTTAGAAAAATCAGTAAAAACACCTGATATGGAATCACGTGAAAAAATGCACAACGCTTCTACAATGGCTGGTATGGCGTTTGCTAACGCATTCCTAGGTATTTGTCACTCAGTCGCACATAAAATCGGCGGGGAATACGGGATCCCTCATGGACGGACAAATGCGATTCTTTTACCGCATATTATCCGCTATAATGCAAAAGATCCACAAAAACATGCGATGTTCCCTAAATATGACTATTTCCGTGCAGATACAGATTACGCAGATATTGCAAAATTCTTAGGTCTGAAAGGCGAAACAACAGAGGAATTAGTCGAAGCTTTAGCAACGGCTGTTTATGAATTAGGAAAATCTGTCGGCATCAACATGAGTCTAAAAGCTCAAGGAGTCACACAAGAAACACTAGATACAACCGTAGACCGTATGGCTGAATTAGCTTACGAAGACCAATGTACGACAGCTAATCCGAAAGAACCATTGATCTCTGAATTGAAACAGATCATCATTGATGCTTACAACGGATAAGCAAAAGAAAGCGTAGAAAAAAGATAAGAAAATAGATGAAAAAGAACTTGGAAAACGTTGTTTCTCCAAGTTCTTTTTTTAATTTCCAAGTAACTGAAAGTTACTTTTGTTATTTAACATTTAGGTCAATTTTAGACAGTTTTTGTTCAAAAAGCGATATTTATAGTGGACGGTATTACTGCTATATTAAGGATATAAAATGAAAGCGTTTAAAAAGGTGGCGTAAAGATGATTATTAAAGAAGAGATTTTTGTACCTAAAGAATTAGTGAAAGAAAAAATTGACCTGCTCGTTGAAAACCTGACAACGATCAAAGACGATAATGGTGAATTTTTGTTGGACTTTGATGGACTGAAAGTAGATGACAAAAGCTGGACAGTGTGGAATTGGCCACAAGGTGTCGGTCTATATGGTATTTATAAAAATTACCAGATGACAAAAAATCCTCGCGCTTATCAAGTGGTCAATGAATGGTTTGAGGATCGTATGGAAGAAGGCGCTCCGCCCAAAAACGTCAATACAATGGCACCGCTATTGACTATGGCTTACTTGTATGAAGACACGAAAGATTCACGCTATTTGCCTTATTTAGAACAATGGGCAGAATGGGTCATGAATGACATGCCTCGGACAAATGAAGACGGGTTACAGCATGCCACATATGGACCGGAAAATAAGAATCAGTTGTGGGACGATACATTGATGATGACAGTGCTTCCTTTGGCAAAAATCGGGAAACTGTTGAATCGCCCAGAATATTTAGAAGAAGCTCGTTACCAGTTTATGATCCATATCAAATACTTGATGGATAAACGAACAGGATTGTGGTATCACGGCTGGACGTTTGAAGGAAATCATAACTATGCCGAAGCATTTTGGGCTCGTGGAAACTGCTGGTTGACGATTGCTATTCCAGAGATCATTGAAATCTTAGAATTATCGAAAGAAGATGCATTGCGCAAATTATTGATCGAAACACTTGAAGCACAAGTGCGTGCATTAAAAACTTATCAGTCTGAAAGCGGTTTATGGCATACGTTGTTGGATGATCCTTCTTCTTACGTAGAATCTTCTGCAACTGCAGGATTTGCTTACGGTATTTTGAAAGCGGTCCATAAACGTTATTTACCACAAGAATATAAAGAAGTCGCTTATCGTGCTATCCAAGGATTGCTTGAACAAATCGATGAAAAAGGAGAAGTTCAAAACGTTTCAATCGGGACAGGAATGGGGGACAGTTTATATTTTTATCGGAATATCGGAATCACAGCAATGCCTTATGGACAGTCGTTAACGGTGCTTTGTTTGACAGAATTGCTCGTCTCTTATTGTTAAAAGAAAGGAAACCCATATGAAAAAAACATCACTGCTGTTTGCAGCAAGTTCGCTTAGCCTAGGTCTGCTAGGTCTAAGCGGCTGCGGAAATAATTCTAGTGTGGCAACTGTCGCAGATGCAGACGTAAATGAGATAGTTACCTTGCGCTTTGCTTATGCAAGCAACAGCCAGCCAGTAATTGATGCAATGAATGAATTTGGGCGTTTAGTAAAAGAAAAAACAGATGGTTCCGTACAGATCCAGTATTTCCCAGATGGACAACTGGGTGGAGAACGTGAACTGATCGAATTGACACAGTCAGGAGCAGTAGATTTCACAAAAGTAAGTGCCTCAGCGTTGGAAAGTTTCTCTAAAGATTATTCGATTTTTTCCGTTCCTTATCTATTCAATGATGAAGAACATTTCTTTAAGGTGATGGATAATGAAGAAATAATGGAGCCAATCTACCAATCGACCAAAAATTTAGGATTTACCGGATTGACCTATTATGATTCTGGTCAGCGCAGCTTTTATATGGTAGACGGTCCGATCCATACGCCGGAAGATTTGAAGGGAAAGAAAATCCGTGTGATGCAAAGCGAAACCGCCATCAAAATGGTAGAGCTTTTAGGCGGTTCGCCCGTACCTATGGGAAGTGATGAAGTGTACACGTCTCTTCAATCCAATTTGATCAACGGATCAGAAAACAATGAATTTGTCTTGTATACAGCTGGACATGGTGGTGTGGCTAAATACTATTCCTATGATGAGCATACACGTGTACCAGATATCATCATCATGAATGATGCCATCAAAGAACAGCTAACTGATGAGCAGGAAAAAGCCATTGAAGAAGCAGCGAAAGAATCAACGGTTTTTGAAATTGAAGCTTTTGCAAAAGCAATTGAAGAAGAAAAAGCTTTAGCACAAGAAGAACATGGAGTCCAATTCAATGATGTAGATAATACACCGTTTCGAGAGGCAGTTGCCCCACTTCATGATATATTCAAAAACGATCCTACCTACAAAGACCTTTATCAAAAGATCCAAGAGCAAGGAGCGTAGCTGTGATGAAAATGATTTTAAATAAGGTGTTAGAGATCCTAGGAGCTGTTTTGCTTGTTGGGATGGTCGCTGTCGTTTTATGGCAAGTATTTTCCAGAACGGTTTTAGGAAATCCGAATACGGTTACAGAAGAGCTTGTCCGATTCGGACTTGTCTGGTTTGCCATGTTGTCTTCTGCGTATGTTGTGGGACAAAAAGCACATTTAGCCGTAACGGTTTTAAGTGAAAAATTATCTGGTAAAAAAAGTAAGATTTTAGAAGTCGTTGTTCAAAGTTTGTTTCTGGTATTTGCTGCGATAATCATGGTGTATGGCGGATGGAATGCTGTCACATTGACAATGGGGCAGATCTCGCCTTCTTTAAGCATTCCGATGGGGTACGTCTATTTGTCAATACCTGTCTCAGGTATACTCATCATTATCTATAGTCTGATCAATCTAATCGATACATTAAGCAACAAGCCAGCAATTCAAGAAAAAATATAAAAATGGAGGAATAAAATGGCAATAGAAGCCGGATTAGTGTTATTTTTTGTATTTGTCGTGTTGCTTGTATTAGGGATGCCGATTGCTATAAGTATTGCGTTCTCATCAATGATGACTTTATTGTTAGTTATACCGTTTGATGTTTCTGCTTTTAGTTCAGCTCAAAAAATGGTGGGAAGTATCAACAGTTTTTCGCTCATCGCTATTCCGTTTTTCGTTCTTTCAGGTATTATCATGAATAATGGAGGGATAGCCAAGAAACTAGTGGATTTTGCGATGTTGTTTGTCGGACGCGTACCGGGGGCTTTGGCTCATACGAATGTGTTAGGGAATGCTTTATTTGGTTCCATCTCTAGCTCAGCCATTGCCGCTTCTACCGCGATTGGCGGAGTCTTGATCCCTCAGCAAGTGGAAGAAGGATATGACCGGAAGTTTGCGACAGCGGTCAATATCGCGTCAGCTCCGACAGGTATGGTCATTCCTCCAAGTACTGCTTTTATCATGTATTCACTTGTTGCTGGTGGTGCTTCGATTTCGGCTTTATTTATGGGAGGTTATCTCGTAGGGGCTTTGTGGGCACTAGGAATCATGCTAGTAGCATTCATCGTTGCTAAAAAGAATAAATACCCTGTTGTCGAAAAAGGACAGATGGCTCATGCTGGAAAAATAATAAAAGAGGCGATTCCTAGCCTTCTATTGATTGTCATCATTATCGGTGGTATCTTGACGGGGATATTTACAGCAGTAGAAGCTTCAGCGATAGCTGTCATTTACTCCCTGTTGATTGCTATGTTTTACTATAAAACGGTAAAACTAAAAGATATACCTAATATGTTGTTTCAATCAGTAGCAATGTCAGGGACGATCATGTTCTTATTAGCAACTTCTTCCATGATGTCTTTCGCCATGGCGTTTACCGGTATTCCTCAGGCAATTAGTTCGTTGATTATGGGCGTAACGGATAATAAGCTAGTGATTCTGTTATTAGTCAATCTTGTGTTATTACTGGTGGGTATGTTTATGGATGTGGCGCCTGCTATCTTGATTTTTACACCAATATTTTTACCAATCGTCACAAGTGTAGGGGTTGATCCTGTACATTACGGGTTGTTTTCAATCATGAATCTGTGTGTAGGCTCCATCACGCCGCCAGTAGGTACAGGACTATATGTCGGTGCAAGTGTAGGAGGCGTAAAAGCAGAGGCAATGCTGAAACCGCTTCTTCCTTTTTATGGGGTTATCTTAGTCGTCTTGTTTTTGATTACTTACTTCCCGCAAATCGTCATGTGGCTACCCAATATGCTGAGTTAGGAGAATAGTTATGTTGAACATTACAATTAGAGGACATGATCTTTCCGAAGTCCAAACGATAGAAGATCTTGCAGAAAAAACAAAAGAACAAGGGATTCATACACTGCAGCTCGCCTTAGGTCTTTCGTTTCCTGAAATACCTTCTGGCACAAATGAGATCAATTCTGGGATGGGAAATTATGTCAAACGAGTTTTAGAAAAGCAAGAAGTGACCGTAGGAATTTTAAGTTGCTATATCAATATGATTCATCCAGATTTAACGATACGAGAAGAGTTGCTGACAAAGTTCGAGCAGTATCTTCGCTATGCTTCTTCCTTTGGTGCGTCGATGGTTGCTTCGGAAACTGGATGTGTTTTGCCGGAAATCCAATATACGGAAGAAAATTTCACAGATGAAGCATTTGCTGAAGCAGTGTCCGTTATCCGTCGCTTGGTAAAAGCTGGAGAAAAATACCAAATGATGGTGGGGATAGAACCAGGTTTGAATCATCCGGTGTATTCTTTAGCAAGGGTAGAGCAGCTGATCCAAGCAGTAGATTCGGACTATCTAGGAATCATTTTAGATCCGACCAATTTGATCACAAGTAGTGATTATCAAGAACAAGTCCAATTGGTAGAAGAAGCTTTTGAACGTTTTGGTGAAAAGATATGTGCGGTTCATTTGAAAGATTTTCGTGTCGAACAGGAAAAAATCGTGCCGGTAAATTTGGGAGATGGTGTGATCGAGTACACAAAAATCAAAGAAATCATCATGAAGAATCGTCCGTACCTGTATGTGGTTCTTGAAGAAACAAAAGATGATGGGATTCGTTATGGAAGAAGTCTTCTTGAATAATGTAAAGAAGACGTTGGTTAACTAATATTTAGAATGGAGGGGGCGGGGCTAGAAGATGCCACGTCTCTTCTTTTTTATAAGAGTATATAAAAGCAGCTCTTTTTGATTACAAAAAACGTGGTATAATAAAATTGTGCATAAGTGAACAAAAGGAGGTGCGGCACATGCTCCAAAAGAAAATCAGCGGTGAACAAGTCAATACGATGGTTTCTGATCAGTATGAAATCTATCATGTCAAAGATGTCGTCAGCCAAAATAAAACGATCTATCATCATCATGATTTCTATGAGATCCATGCTACATTAAAGGGAGAAGCGACTTTTTATTTGAACGGACGACAATTTACGATCAAAGCAGGAAGTGTGCTGCTCATCCATTCCAATGATTTGCATCGTATCGTCCGCCAATCTTCAGATGTATTCGAGCGTGTCTATATCTTTGTCACCCCTTCTTTTCTAGAAAGTCGTTCCACGCCATGGTCTAATCTATCGGCTTGTTTTCAACCAATGGGAGAGAAGAGGAGTCGTGTATTGCAAATAGAACAGGAAGTATTGAAGCAAAAATTATCATTTATCGACCATCCTCCTGATAAAAAAATTTACGGTGAAGACATAAAATATGAACAAGCTCTGGTAGAATACTTGATTTTTCTCAATCAAGTTGTACAAAAAGAAGAGAGTGCGCAAGAACAGAATGCTGTAGTTCCTAATGAGCGTGTGGAACAAATGTTGCAATATATCTCAAAAAATTTATCTCATCCGCTTTCTTTAGAGGAAATGGAAAAGCAATTTTTTGTCAGCAAATACCAT
Source organism: Enterococcus sp. H57 (assembly GCF_003112495.1). Taxonomy (NCBI): domain Bacteria; kingdom Bacillati; phylum Bacillota; class Bacilli; order Lactobacillales; family Enterococcaceae; genus Enterococcus; species Enterococcus sp. H57. Next base: position 38,099 of record NZ_BEHC01000083.1, on the reverse strand, counting down.
ATCACACGAGAATTTAAAAAGTACACTGGATTTACGTTTCATCAGTATGTAATGAAGAAAAAGCTGATCTATGCCAAGCACTTGTTGCGAGAGTACCGCAGCTCTAGTGCTGTATATAGTAAAAGTGGTTTTTCTTCTTATCCGCATTTTCTGAAAGCATTCAAGAGAGAGTTCGGCATAACGCCTAAAGAATTTTTGAAACGTGATACACAGAAACAGTTGGTTCATTATGAACATTTTGAAGATGAACAATGAGAATGATCACTAAAAAATAACCGCAGTAGCTGCTGTTGTTTACATAGAAGCAGAAACTGCGGTTATTTTATTTTTATCTATATATTTCAAAATATTTTGAAAAAATGACGTACATATTATATGAATCAGCTGAATTTACGAAAGTCTCTCGGCGATAGTCCTGTTTTTGCTTTGAACAGGCGGCTAAAGTAAGCAAAATTCTCAATCCCTATTTCTTCGGAAATCATTCGAACCGTAAATTCTGTATACCGAAGAAGGTCTTTAGCGTAAGAGAGTTTTTTGCTGATCAAATAATCGATTGGTGGAGAACCGATAAATTTGGAAAAATCTTTGCTCAGCTGATATTTATTCAATAAGAATTGTTGTTCTAATTGATCAAGTGTAATCGTTTCTTTGAAATGTTCGTCTAAGTATTGCTTCAGTTTGTAAACGTAGGCGGGAATATCCTCTTCTTCGAAATCTAGCTGATACTTTTGCAAAATCAGTTCATTCAGCAACTCGTGGATAGCTACAGAGGACTGGAAATCGGTACGGGCATTCGTGCCTTGTTGCATGTGGATCAATTCTGTGATCAAATGGTGGATCTTGTTTTCTGATGGATCCCCTGTTGAATGGAAGGTGTTATGGCCGTCTTTTGTGAACTCCTGATAAAATGATTGGACGTTCTGACCATTCAAATGGATCCAATCCATTTCCCATGGTTCTTCGCTGATCGTTTGATAACGCTGATATTCTTGGCAGTCAATAAAAAATAAGTCTCCAGCTTTTAGCTGTTGCTGATTATCATTATATGTAAGCGAACCTTCGCCAGACAAAGTAAACTTTATCAAGTAAGAAGGTAAATGTGCTCGTTCAGTATAGTAAGGGATTGGTGCTTTGAAGTAACCGATTTCTTGGATATAAAAAAATAAATTCCTGCTTCTTTGTGTAGGCGTCAAGATCACTCTTTTTGAGTCTTCCGACCATGAGTGGTTGGCTTTTTCCCAGTAATCCATGTAAACACTCCCAACTTGTCAAGATAATGCAATTATATACCAAAATAGTGTGAAGCAAAATATAAGATTCTGTATTATGATAGCATTGTTAATAAATGATAACGCTTTATTAATAAAGTGCTAATCAACAATAAAGTAAAAGAGGTGGAGAAATGAATCCAACATTTGTTGCCATCGATATCGGTGCATCAAGCGGACGACTAATGAAAAGTACGAGGGATGCAAAAGGTTCTTTGATCTTGGAAGAAGTGCACCGGTTCAAAAACGGCTTTCGGAACAAAGACGGTCACGATCGCTGGAAGATCGATTATCTTATCAAAGAGATTTTGATTGGATTTGAAAAATTAAAGCAGACAGGGATTGATCGTCTTTTTGCGGGGATCGATACATGGGCAGTCGATTACTGTCTGATTGACGAACAAGGGGATCGGATAAATGATCCGATTGCTTATCGGGACAAGCGTACCAATGGAGCAGTAGAACAGTTTTCTGAAATCTATTCTCTAGATAAGTTGTATGAGCAGACAGGGATTCAGATCCAGCCTTTCAATACCTTGTTCCAATTGTTTGCTGAAGAAAAAGAAAATTTGGCAAAAGCACATAAATTGTTACTGATACCTGATTATTTAGGGTATGTCTTTACTGGTAACATGGTGACGGAGAAAACTAATGCATCTACTATGCAGCTGCTGAATGCAGGGACAAAAGAATGGGAAATAGAACTTCTTGAAAAAATCGGTGTCTCGAAGGAATTATTTCCACCATTGACAGAGCCGGGAACGATACTAGGAGATCTGCAAAAAGAACAATTTTCAAAATATGATTTGCCAGATGTGACCTTTATCACAGTAGCAAGTCATGATACGGCGTCAGCTGTATTAGGAACGCCAGGTCAAGGAGAACGTTGGGGTTATATCAGCAGTGGGACATGGTCGCTTTTAGGGATTGAAACAAAGATCGCCAATGTTTCTCGCAATGCTTTTTCTGAAAATTATACGAATGAATGGGGTGCCCATAACACGGTGCGTTTTTTGAAAAACATCATGGGGATGTGGTTGATCCAGGAAGTTGCCCGAATGCAAGAGTACGAGTACAGTTATGCGGAATTGGCAGAGCTTGCTGCAAAAGAAAAACCGCTGCAGCAAGTGATGGAAATCAATGACCCTCGATTTTTGAATCCCCAAAATATGATAGAAGAGATTCAGCAATACTGTTTTGAAACAGAGCAGCCAGTCCCTGTCTCACCGGGAGCTATCGCTCGTTGTGTGTATGATAATCTTGCTCTTTGTTACGCACAAGAGCTGATCAAAGTAGAACACTTAACTGGAACGAAATTGGAAAAGCTGCACATCGTAGGGGGCGGATCGAATAATCGTCTACTGAATCAATTGACAGCAGATTATGCCGGAATCATTGTAGAAGCAGGTCCTAGTGAAGCCACAGCAATCGGGAATGTTGCCATGCAAATGCTCAGTACAGGTCAGTTTTCGAATATAGAACAAGCAAGAAATGTAATCAAACAGTCGTTTCCATGTGAAACTTTTTACCCAGATGAAAATAAGCAAAACACGATGGAATGGTACGTGAATAAAATCAAAGGAGTAATCGTATGAACACGATTGAAAAAAATTACGAACAAGCAAAAGAAAAATATGCAACTATCGGTGTAGATACAGATGCTGTACTAGAAAAGATACAGGACATCAAAATTTCTATGCATTGCTGGCAAGGAGACGATGTCAAAGGTTTCTTGACACCGGATGGCGAATTGACCGGTGGAATCATGGCGACAGGGAATTTTCCAGGAGCCGCACGAACACCTGAAGAGCTTAGACAAGATCTGGAGAAGGCTTATTCGTTGATACCGGGCAAACACAAATTGAACCTTCATGCTATCTATTTGGATACAGAAGAATCTGTCGATCTAAATGAAATTGAGCCGAAACATTTTGAAAAATGGGTAGAGTGGGCAAAAAAAGAAGAAATCGGTCTTGACTTCAATCCGACTTTCTTTTCGCATCCAATGATGAAAGACGGCTTTACATTGGCTCATCCAGATAAAGAAGTTCGTGAATACTGGATCGAACACGGGAAAAGAAGCCGCAAAATCGCGGAGTACTTTGGGAAAGAAACTGGGCAAACAAGTATCAATAACTTTTGGGTACCTGATGGGATGAAAGATAATCCGATTGATCGTTTTACCCCACGGGAACGTTTAATGGAATCACTCGATGAAATTTTTACAGAAGAGTTAGATGGACGGTATGTACAAGATGCAGTAGAAAGCAAACTATTTGGTTTAGGCGCTGAAGCTTATACAGTCGGCTCCCATGAATTTTATATGGGTTACGGGTTGACTCGTGACAAACTTGTTTGTCTAGATGCTGGACATTTTCATCCAACAGAAGTGATTTCCAATAAATTATCTTCATTAGCTTTATTCAGTAAAGGAATCATGCTGCATGTTTCCCGTCCAGTGCGTTGGGATTCAGACCATGTGGTTTTGATGGATGATGAATTGCAGGAAATCGCTAAAGAACTAGTCCGTAACGAATTGTTGGAAAAAACAAATATCGGTCTGGATTTCTTTGACGCAACGATCAACCGTATCGCTGCTTGGGTCATCGGTACGAGAAATACACAAAAAGCACTGCTGAAAGCTATGCTGGAACCAGTTGAGCGATTGAAAGAAATGGAGCTGGCTTTTGACTTTACTTCAAGAATGGCTTATACGGAAGAATTGAAAGATTTCCCGTATGCCGATGTATGGAATTATTTCTGTTACAAAAATCAAGTTCCAGTTGGTTTGGATTGGCTGGAAGAAGTCCAGGAATATCAAAAAGACGTGTTGGAATTAAGAAAATAGGAGTGTGGCTATATTGAAAAAAATAGATATTTTACAAGCGCCTTATGTGAAAGAAATGATCGAAACGACGTCGAATCTTTATCGCTTGGGATGGGATGAAAGAAATGGCGGGAATATTTCTTATTTACTAAAAGAAGAAGAGATCACACCGTTCTTGGATCCTGAAAAAGTGATCCGCCGCATCTCGATGATTTTTGATGCCAGCCGTTTGGCAGGATGCTATTTTATTGTAACTGGTTCAGGAAGATATTTTAAAAATGTAGCGAGCGAACCTGCCGAGAATCTTGGAATCGTTCGAGTTGCTGAAGATGGCAAAACACTGGAACTTTTGTGGGGGCTGGAAAACGAATGCCTTCCTACAAGCGAGTTGCCAAGTCATTTCATGAGTCATATCGCCCGTTTAGAAGTAGACCCAGATAATCGGATCGTTATGCATTGCCATGCTAGTCATCTATTAGCGATGAGTTTTACGCATGAATTAGACGAACGTTCCTTTAGTCGTACGCTATGGCAAATGTGTACGGAATGCTTAGTTGTTTTTCCAGAAGGAATTTCCATCATTCCGTGGATGGTTCCGGGAACAAATGAGATTGGGGAAGCGACAGCTGAAAAAATGAAAGAAACTCGATTGGTTTTATGGCCACAACATGGAATCTACGGGTCAGGAAAAGACATGGATGAAGTCTTTGGTTTGATCGAGACAGCAGAAAAGGCAGCAGAAGTCTATACGTACGTTAAAGCGCAAGGGCCAATCTTGCAAACAATCACGGACGAAAACCTGTGGCATTTAGCAGATGCGTTTGGTGTTACTCCGAAAGCAGGTTATTTGGAGGAAGTTCATACGAAAGCAGGTGTCTGACATGGTGAAAAAAGCTTTTTGCATGAAAGTTTACCCAGAAAAACAAGAAGAATACAAAAAAAGACATGATGAACTTTGGCCAGAAATGCGTACAGCACTTCGTGAACACGGGGTCATCGACTATTCGATCTATCTTGATCCGAGTATAAGTTTGTTATTTGGTTACTTAGTGATCGAAGATGAAAAGTTATGGGAAAAAATGGCAAATACATCTATCAATCAAAAATGGTGGAAGTACATGGAAGATATCATGGAGACAAATCCAGATGCCTCTCCAGTCAGTTGGGAATTGATGCCAGTCTTTGAACTGTAGTAACAAGCAACTGGGCAACCGGTTGCTTGGGGTTCTTTCGTTTTTATTGTGAAAAATAATACAAATTAGGAGGAATAAAAAATGAGTAATCGAATGATTTTAAATGAAACATCGTATTTTGGAAAAGGAGCGATTGAGTCGATCGTCCCTGAATTTCAGCAGCGAGGATTCAGCAAAGCAGCTGTCATTACTGACAAAGGATTGATCGAGCACGGTATAGCAACAAAAGTAACAGAACTTCTAGATAAAGCAGCAATCGATTATGCTTTATACGACGGGATCGTACCTAATCCAACGATCCAAAATGTAAAAGATGGAGTGGCTTTTGTTAAAGAGGCAGAGGCAGACTGTTTGATCGCAATCGGTGGAGGTTCGCCAATCGATACGGCAAAAGCCATTGGGATTATTTTGACGAATCCAGAGTTTTCAGACGTCATTAGTTTAGAAGGTGTTGCTGATACGAAAAATCCATGTTTACCTATATTAGCTATACCAACGACTTCTGGAACAGCAGCAGAAGTAACGATCAACTACGTCATCACAGATGAAGTAAATCACCGAAAATTTGTTTGTGTTGATCCTCATGATATCCCAATCGTCGCGTTCATCGACAGCGATATGATGATGGGAATGCCGAAAAAATTGGCTGCATCAACAGGTATGGATGCTATGACGCATGCTATTGAAGGGTTTATCACAAAAGGCGCTTGGGAAATGACTGATATGCTGCATTTAAAAGCAATCGAAATCATCGGTCATTCTTTGGAAGCTTCTGTAGATGGCGATCAAAATGGGCGAGAAAAAATGGCATTAGGACAGTATATTGCGGGAATGGGCTTCTCAAATGTCGGTTTAGGACTGGTACACGGGATGGCTCACCCGTTAAGTGCATGGTACAACATTCCTCATGGCGTAGCGTGTGCAGCACTTTTGCCAACTGTCATGAAATATAACAAAGAATATACTGGAGAAAAGTACCGTGAGATCGCTCTTGTTCTAGGGATTAAAGGAGCAGCTGAAATGTCTTTAGAAGATGTAAGAGAAGCGGCTTGTGGTGAGATCGATCGGTTGAGCAAAGCGGTTGGAATCCCAGAAACCATTTCTGAATTAGGTGTAAAAGAAGCAGATATCCCAGCAATTGCAGAAGATGCTTTGCGAGATGTATGCACACCAGGAAATCCAAGAGAAACGACAGTAGAAGAAATCATTGCTTTATATCAAAGTTTGATGTAAAAACGAAGCGGATCTTCAACATTAAATTGCCTGTAAAGAGAAATGGTAGTTTATATCTGGATATCTCTTTTAAATTGATGGTATTTCCGCTATAATTTTTCTTATAAAGAAATAGGAGAATGTTATATGGAAAATAAAAAGCCTTATGGAACTGTATTGATCAAAGCCTCTAAAATACTAGACTATTTAGCGGAAAACCAAGATGTCTCTTTGCAGACGATCGCAAAGGGTGTGGGAATGACCTCTTCTACAGTCTTGAAAATACTAGATACTTTGCTGATGATCGGCTACGTAAATAAAAATTCAGAGAAAAACTATCGTTTAGGTGCAAAGCTTATTCGCTACGCGAATAAAAACATTGAACAAATCGATTTGGTAGAGTTGACTTTACCGTTTTTAGAACAGCTGCAGCAAAAGATCGATGAGACTATCCACTTAGGGGTATTGGACAACAATGAGATTTTGTACGTGAACAAACTAGATCCAAAACATCAAACGATCCGTATGTCTTCAAAAATCGGAATCACCCGACCATTATACAATTCTGCGATGGGCAAAGCCGTATTAGCAGAATTCAGTGAAGAGCAGTACACTGATTATCTTGAAAAGCATCCGTTGATCCCTTACACAGAATATACGATCACCAATGCATTACGGTTGAAAAAGGAAATCCAAACGGTAAAAGAAACCCACATCGCATTTGACGATGAAGAAATCGAACGTGATATTTTTTGTATAGGAGCCTCAATCGTGAAAAACGAACAAATCATTGGTGCATTTAGTGTAAGTATGCCGAAATATCGTTTAACAGATGAGTCAAAAGAACAAATAATCAGTGCCCTCAAGCAAACAAAAAGCGAAATCGAGCAAAGAATTCAAAAATAATGAAAAAAGCGTTTGCATTTTTTCTTTTCTGCCGTATAATATGGGTATAGATTTCCAATTTATAAAATAAAATTTCTAAATAGGAAATAGGTGGAGAAGATGAAAAAAATTGATATTTTATCTCGATTGAAAAACGCCGGAGTGATTGCGGTGGTACGCGGAAAAAGCAAAGAAGAAGCTTTGAATGCTTGCCACGCAATCATCAAAGGTGGTCTAACTGGTATTGAGTTGACTTTTACAGTCCCTCAAGCAGATCAAGTAATCAAAGAACTTTTGTCATTCTACAAAGACCAACCAGAAATAGTGATTGGCGCAGGCACAGTATTAGACGCTGTCACAGCTCGCTTGGCTATCTTAGCTGGCGCAGAGTATATTGTTAGCCCTTCCTTTGATCAAGAAACGGCAGAGATGTGTAATCTGTATCAAATTCCTTACTTACCAGGATGTATGACTATTACCGAGATCAAAACAGCGCTGAAAAGCGGGGTAGATATCGTCAAACTATTTCCTGGAAGCGCTTATGGACCAAGTATCATTTCTGCCTTCAAGGCGCCGATGCCTCAAGTCAATATCATGCCAACTGGCGGTGTGAGTCTGGACAATATGAAAGAGTGGTTCGATGCTGGTGTCGTAACAGTCGGAGTAGGTGGGAACCTTTTAGCACCCGCAGCTACAGGAGATTTCGACAAAGTAACGGAAGTCGCGCAACAGTATGCAGCAAAAATGAAAGAAATCAAGAGGTAGCTGCTTATGGGAAAAGTAGTGACACTCGGAGAAATCATGTTGCGATTGTCCACAGAGCAGGGAACCCGTATCGATTCAAGTGAACGATTCGCTGCCCATTATGGCGGAGGGGAAGCAAACGTAGCAATTTCTTTAGCTAATTACGGACATGAAGCGATTTTTGCTACAAAAGTACCTGATAACGCATTGGGAAAAGCAGTCAAAAAGCACTTGCAATGTTATGGAGTAGATACGAAACAGGTATTATCTGGTGGATCAAGACTAGGTACTTATTATATGGAAACTGGTAGTGGCGAACGCGCCGCCTCAGTGATCTATGATCGTGCCGGATCAAGTTTTGCTGAAATGGATCATTTGGAATGGACGCTAGAGGAGTTATTCCAAGGAATAGATATATTTCATGTTTCAGGAATCACCCCAGCTTTGTCTAAAAAATGGCAAAAAATGACGAAACAGGTGATAGAAGCTGCAAAAAAAGCTGGCTGCCTGATCAGCTTCGATATCAACTATCGTGGAAAATTATGGACACAGCAAGAAGCCAGCGAAGTAATCCATCAGCTTTTACCTTTAGTAGATATCTGCTCAGCTGGAAAAATGGATGCTCTTTATTTGTTAGGTATCGAGAAAGCGCCAGAAGCAGAAGAACAACCTCTAATTTATTATTATCAAAAAATGCAGGAAAAGTTCCCGAATATTCAGGTGTTTTATTCGACCAAGCGTACCGTTCATTCAGCAAGTGAAAATGAATTGAAGGGGACATTGTGGATGAACCATGAATATGTGGAATCCCAAGTCCATAGAATCACTCCAATCGTGGATCGAGTAGGTGGCGGAGATGCTTTTGCAGGTGGCGTGCTCCATGGGATTTTATCCAATATGTCTCCGCAAGAAATCATTGATTTTGCTACGGCAGCTTCTGCCTTGAAGCATACGATCCATGGGGACTGCAACCAATTCAGTCAAGAAGAAGTCGCACAATTTTTAGCATGCGGCTCTGGAAAAATCATTCGATAGAAGGAGTAGAAGAAAATGCAAGAAATGGAAACACGTTATACACACAGTCCAGAAGATATCCGTCATTATTCAACGGAACAATTGAGAAAAGAATTTTTAGTAGAAAAGGTATTTGAACCAGGGAAAATCAGTTTGACTTATACGCACAACGATCGAATGATCTTTGGTGGAGTGACACCTACTGAAAAAGAATTAGAAATCACATTAGACAAAGAACTAGGTGTTGATTACTTCTTAGAGCGTCGTGAACTAGGTGTGATCAATATCGGTGGACCAGGATTCATCGAGATCGATGGGCAAAAAGAAGAAATGAAAAAACAAGACGGATACTATATCGGAAAAGAAACACGACATGTTGTATTTTCTTCTCAAGATGCTGAAAACCCAGCTAAATTCTATATTAGTTCTGTTCCAGCTCATCATAAATATCCAAATGTAAAAATCAGTATCGACCAAGTAAAACCAATGGAAACTGGTGAAGGCCTGACACTGAATGAACGTAAAATCTATCAATACATCCATCCAAATGTATGCGAAAGCTGTCAATTACAAATGGGTTATACGATTTTAGAACCAGGAAGTGCTTGGAATACGATGCCTTGTCATACACATGAACGTCGTATGGAAGCTTATGTCTACTTTGATTATGCCAATGAAGATACACGTGTGTTCCACATGATGGGCAAACCAGATGAAACAAAACATTTAGTTGTAGACAATGAACAAGCCATTATTTCGCCAAGCTGGTCGATCCATTCAGGTGTAGGTACAAGCAATTACTCATTCATCTGGGCAATGTGCGGAGAAAATATCACCTATACAGACATGGATATGGTGCAAATGGATCAATTAAAATAAGCATAAGGGAGAGAAAATGATGGAATTTAGTATGGATATGTTTCGTTTAGATGGAAAAGTAGCATTAGTCACCGGTGCTGTCTATGGTATTGGATTTGAGATTGCACGCTCTTTAGCTACAGCAGGAGCAAAAATCGTATTTAATAACTTGAACCAAGAATCAGTTGATGAAGGTATAGCGCATTATAAAGAAGCAGGCATCGATGCAAAAGGTTATATCTGCGATGTGACCGATGAAGAAGCGGTTCAAGCGATGGTTCAACAGATCAAAGAAGATGTAGGTTCAGTTGATATTCTAGTCAACAATGCAGGGATCATCAAACGGACACCGATGATCGAAATGGATGCGGCAGACTTCCGCCAAGTAATCGACGTGGATTTAAATGCCCCATTCATCGTTTCAAAAGCAGTTATTCCGGATATGATCGAAAAAGGCGGCGGTAAAATCATCAATATCTGCTCCATGATGAGTGAATTAGGACGCGAAACGGTCAGTGCTTATGCTGCGGCAAAAGGCGGATTAAAAATGCTGACGAAAAACATCGCTTCTGAATACGGTCAATACAATATCCAATGTAATGGAATTGGACCAGGTTATATTGCTACACCGCAAACTGCTCCATTACGCGAAACACAAGAAAACGGTGAACGTCATCCATTCGATCAATTTATCGTTGGACGTACGCCAGCAGCACGCTGGGGCGAGCCAATCGATTTGGCTGGACCATCTGTCTTCTTGGCTTCTAGCGCATCTGATTTCGTTAACGGCCATGTCTTGTATGTGGACGGAGGCATACTTGCCTATATCGGAAAACAACCTTAAAAGAGCTTTAGTACACTGTTTAGTGGAGAGGTTGTGAAATCAGCGGATTGAACGAATACCGAAGGACAGCTGATTAAACATCATTTATTCGAAAAAAGAGGCTGGGACAGAAGCGTTTAACTCCAAGAAATAAGAAGGAATTCACGAAAATTGCTTTTCAAATTTTTGTGAATTTCAGCTTATTTCCGAAGGAGTTGCTTTTGCTTCCGCCGTTTGTACGTGTTTAGAGCGTGAGACAAAAGTGTTCTTTACTTTTGTCCCACGCTCTTTTCTGTGCGTCTTCCATACTTCACTAAGTCGATCCCTCTTGCTTCGCACCAATCCTTCACTGGTCCGGAAAAGATCAGAGATTGTTGGTGTAGGGCCGCGGTATTCGTTGCGCCGACCATAGTATAAAGCAGACGAAGCTCTTCTTGCCATTGCTTCATCAGTATAATAGTTTCTTCTACGCCATGATTCATCAGATGCGTCAGTACGGTTCCTGAAGTACCCACTGCATTTGCGCCGAGACAAAGGGCTTTAAATATGTCATAGGCATTGCGGATACCTCCGGAGGCTAGGATTTCCATAGAAGTGTCTGCTTCATTTGCTTCAAGCAATGAAGAGACTGTCGATTGCCCCCAGTCAGCTAAATAACTCAGTTCCCGCTTGGAGCGACGGGCGTTTTCGATCTGGGTGAAGCTTGTTCCGCTTCGACCGCTGATATCAACTGTATGAACTCCTAAAGCAGCTAGATCATTGAGCGTTTCTCTTGTCATGCCAAAACCGACTTCTTTTACGATGAGGGGGACGTCAATGGCTGTTTGAGTCTCTTGAATAAGTACTTTCCAATTGGTAAAATCACGGTCTCCCTCAGGCATAACCAACTCTTGAGGTGCATTCAAATGAATTTGTAAGGCATCTGCGTGAAACAATCGGATAGCTTCTTTGGCTCTTTCGACAGAAGTCCCTGCACCGATGTTGGCAATGATTTTCCCGTGAGGATATTCTTGTCGCATAATCGTATAAGTATCAGCTAAAGAAGGGTCTTTCAAGGCAGCGCTGACTGAACCAGTGGCAATCATCAAATCTGCTTCTCTTGCGACGATTGCAAGATCTTGGTTGATTTTTTTTGTTTTTTCGCTTCCGCCAGTCATTGCATTGATATAAAACGGGCTACTTAGTGTAAAACCAGCTGCCTGTGTGCTTAGATCAACATCAGAAACTGCTATTTGCGGCAAAGGGTTATGGATGATCCGTACGAAGTCAAATTCGTTTTTTTGTTTATCATGAAAGGCTTTAGCTAGTGAAACATGTTCGTCTTTTCGATTCATCGGTTTTCCTTTCTTTGATCGCTATAGACATGTAACGGCAGTGGAGTGATTTCTGCTTTTTCCCATGCACTCATTAAAGGAAGAATGCCAGATTTCTGGTCAACAATTACGATTCCGCAATCGCCACCACCTGCACCAGAAGATTTTGCGGCTCCTTCATACTGTTCAGCTAAATTACACAATTTGTTCAAAGCAGGCGTTTCGATGACGACCCCAGTGATTGCAGATAAATCATGCAGTAATTGTCGGTTTTTTCGAATCATCTGTTGGATCAACGTTACATTATTTTCTTTAAACCCTTTGATCATTTCGTTGACACATTCTGTACTGTTTTTTAAGAAAAGCTGATAAGCCACCATTTTATCTTCTCTCGAACGGTGAACTTGATCGACCAAATCAGAAGTAGAGGCAGGGCTACCCGTCCAACCAATCAATAAACGTAAATCTTCAGGAGCAATCAATGGCTCAATGGATAGACCTGGCCAATCCAGGGCAAGTAACTCACTGATAGAATGCTGAGTTTCTTGTTCTTGGAGCCAAGGATGGTCGAAGGTTGAGAAAGCGATCCAGCCACCATAACAGCTAGCAGCGATGTCGCCGCAGGAACCATTATCTTGAACTGCTAAATTGGCTAGTGCTGCAATCTTGAAAATCTCCAACTGAGATAAATTCAACGCGTAAAAAACATTCAAGGCTTTGACTGTTGCAACGGTCACGGCACCGCTAGAACCCAATCCATATTTCCGGCCATTTGAACTGTCTAACTCACTTGTTACTTTCAGATCATAAAAGGATAAAAGAATGTTTTTTTCTTGTGCATACTTTTCAGTCAAGCGAATAGCAGCAAGGATATAATGAAAAGGATTTTCCCGAATATCTAAAACTAATTCTCCGTTGCGTCTTGTCCAACGTACAGGCATCCCACTATATTGTGCAGATTGGATACTTCCGACTTTTCGTGCAGATTCTACAGTGACTGTCACGAATTGATCGACTGCAGCGATAACTGCTGGATGGCCTGTTTCAACAACTGCATATTCTCCGGCAATATAGAGTTTGCCTGGTGCAGATACTTCAATCATAAAAATCTCCCTTTATTCAATAATCGCAATTCCTGGACCAGCATGGGCAGTAATTACTTGTTCTTTGCTAAATAATTTGGTAAATGTTTCTTGTACCTCAGATAAATGGCTGTTTTCCACTAAAACTTTGACATTAGGGCCAGCATCCATCGTAAAGTAGCATGGAATGCCTTGCTTTCTCAATTGTCGCACCGCATCCATCGCTTTTAAGCTGTCAGGAGACCAGTAAGTGAATGGAGGCTGGGCAGCTAAAGTCGTTCCATGCATTTTTAGTCCGTTTCTTTCCATCGTTTCTCCGAGAAGTTGGAAATCTTTTGTTTTGATTGCTTGTTTCAATTGATATAGATCCCCTTCAACGGAATCTAACCAGCCTTGATAAAAACTGGATGTTTCGACTGTCCGACGCATCCCATTTCTGCTGGACACTTCTTTTTTCTGGTCGTTGATCAAAACGAAAACCATTGCTAAATCGTCTTCGAAAGAATCGGAAGGGACTGGCTTAGCGTAAGAACTTAAGTCGTCATGGCCTTTTTCCCATTCGACGAAACCACCGAAAATACTTCGGCAAGCTGAACCAGACCCGCGTCGAGCAAATCTTGAAAGAGAGAGATCGTCTAATCCAAGCTTAAGAGCAGTATTACAAGCTCCTGCTAAAGCAGCTAGCCCGCTGGCAGAGGAGGCTAATCCAGCTGCGGTAGGAACGAAATTCTGACTGATTACTGAAGCTTTTAGTGAGAGGCCGGCTTCTTTACGAAAAAGGTCAAGAAACTGACTGACTTTTTTTGTTGCTTTTTCGTCTTGCAAGGTGCCATCTAGATAAAATTCATCTACCATATAGCTATCAGAAAAGATGACTTCTGTCTCTGTATAAAATGCATCCAATGTTAACGAAAGGCTGTTGTTCATTGGAAGGATGAGTTCTTCATTTTTCTTACCCCAATATTTGATTAGAGCAATGTTGGTATATGCGCGTGCTTTGCCTTTAAACATAGGTATGTACTCCTAATCCTTGTATCCAAGTTTCAGCAGCACCCGCATCTTCAAGTGCTTGACTGATTTCTTGGGCTTTTGTTTTTGTTTGTGCTAATGCAATCATACAGCCACCGCGTCCACCGCCAGTTAATTTGGCACCCAATGCCCCGGTATCTTTTGCTGTTTGGATCAATAGATTAAGAAAATCATTGCTGATTGTCAGCTTTTCCAGAAGTGATTGTGATTCATCCATTGTCTGTGCCAACGTTTCTGGTGAATTTTCAATGATTGCTTGTTTTGCTTGCTTCGTCAAGTATCCTAATTTTTGGATCATTTGTCCAGTTTCATGAGGCTGGGTTTCAAAGAGGTGAGCGACATCTTTGACGGCTTCTCTTGTTTGTCCTTTGATTCCTGTATCAGCGACAATCAAAAAAGCATCGATGTTCAAAGAAAAGTAGTCGAAAGGATGCCCTTTTGTAAAATAAATCGGCTGCAAGCTGCTAGTAGCGGCTGCATCGATTCCACTAGGATTACCGTGGGCGATTTTTTCCGAAAGCTGGACATTTTCTAATAGTATTTCACGAGACAAAGGAAATGCTAAGTAATCATAAAAAGCACGAGTGACTGCTGTGGCGACTGCAGCGCTTGATCCCATTCCACGTTCAGCAGGAATCGTGCTTTCAATGGTCAGTTGCAAGTTTTTTTGGATGTCATGCTGTTTTTTTAAGTGAATGAATAATTTTTTGATATTTTTTAATGCATGAGGAGCTTCGGCTAAATTTCCTGAATAGTAGGAAGAAACCAGTTGATCGTCCATTGCATCCAGCTCTTCAAGGAATGCGGTGACTTTTGTTGCATAGAAAGGAAAGGCAATCGCTGGTTCTCCATAAACAACCGCGTGCTCGCCCATCAATATGATCTTTCCGCTTGATTCTCCTTGGCCATAGTTTGCCATAATCTAACTCCTTCTCACGTAAAAGTGATTTTTAAGCAAAAAATAAAGCGCCCAAAACGAGTTGCGCTGCTTCACGAATTTTTTTGTCCACTAAGGGTCTCAAAAAACATTCCTCCTTTATTTTACTAAAACCATCTCAGAAGTAAAACTAAGAATACGTTTTCTAAAGAAAAAACACTTTTTTCTTAAGAATTTTTTGACTTTTTTTCTTCTTTGACTAGAAAAAAATACAATTGACACTACTAGATATTGGGGGTATATTTAAAAAGGTTGGAGTTAAACACAATATTTAGTGATGAAGTGAGCTGGAGGTAAATGAGCGTGATCGTTTTAGCAGGTACAATTGGTGCCGGAAAATCAAGTTTAACAGAAATGATGGCTGAACACTTTGATAGTCAGGCATTTTATGAATCGATTGATGATAATGAAGTCTTGCCCTTATTTTATGCAAACCCCGAACAGTATGCTTTTTTGCTGCAAATTTATTTTTTGAATAAACGTTTTGCAAGCATCAAACAAGCAATGAAAGATGACAATAATGTATTGGACCGTTCGATTTATGAAGATTCACTGCTTTTCCATCTAAATGCAGATCTAGGAAGAGCAACAGAAACGGAAGTTCGTGTGTATGATGAACTGCTGAAAAACATGATGGAAGAACTGCCCTATGCTGCCCATAAAAAACACCCGGATTTATTAGTTCATATTCGTGTATCTTTTGATACGATGTTAGAGCGTATCGAAAAACGTGGTCGTTCGTATGAACAATTGTCCTTTGACCCAAGTCTGTACGATTATTACAAAGAATTGAACAGACGTTACGATCAATGGTATGAAGAATACAAAGAAAGTCCAAAAATCCAAATCGATGGAGACCGCTATAATTTTGTGGAAGATCCTCAAGCAAAAGAAGAAGTCTTGAAGATGATCGAAGAAAAATTAGCAGAGATTCGCCAAACCAAAGTAGCCATTTGATTTACAGTTGCTCAAATAAAGGGTAAACCTTTATTTGAGCGACTTTTTTCTTTATACTGGAAACAAATGTCAGGAGGATAGAGTATGCGGGAAAAACACTATTTTAATCAAGACCGTAATTTTTGGATCAATGTACAGCAAAACGATGTGCTAGCTGTTAAAAACTTAAAAGAAGAATATGGCATTAGTGACGAGATGCTGACTTATTCTCTAGATAAAAATGAACGGGCGCGCGTAGAGTACGATTCTTTTGATGAAGCGTTACTGCTTGTATCAAATGTTCCGCACCAGCAAAAAGTCGATAATCATTATGAAACTAGTCCTATCGCTTTTATTTTAAAAGAAGACGGTTTGTTTACATTTACCACGCCGAATACCGAGTACGTGATTCGACTAATTCGATCGCTTTTGGAACGAATGCCAGACATGAGTGTATACAGTTTATTGTTTCGTACATTGTTTTTGATTTCTGATTCCTTTTTTCCTTTAATCGAGGAAGTAAATAGCGAACGTCAACGGCTCAACCTAAAGTTAAGGGAAAAAACAACGAACAAGAATCTGCTGCAACTTTCAGATTTAGAGATCGGTTTGGTTTACTTAGTTACAGGAACAAAACAAAATGTAGTACTTTTAGAACAAATCAAGGCATTGGCTATTTATCGCAAGTTGTCAGAAAAGGAAAAAGAAGAGTTGGACGATGCACTGATCGAAGCACGACAAGCAGTTGAAATGACGAACTTAGCTTCGCAGATTTTAGACCAGCTCTCTGGCACTTATAATAATTTGCTGAATAACAACTTGAATGACACGATGAAATTTTTGACGGTCTGGTCGCTGATCTTGACCGTTCCAACTATTGTGACAGGATTCTTCGGAATGAATCTCCAGTTACCCTTTACCCATTCCGTTTTCGGATGGGGAATTGCCTTGATCATCAGTTTGGTCTTATCTATTTGGATGCTTATTGCACTGTGGCGGCGGATTCGTTGATCTAGTCTTTGATCTGCAAACCAAGGGCTTGGGCGATCACAAGTGCTTGCTCTTGGTTGACGATTAGTCCCGCCAAAGAATCTTGAGATAAAGCGATTGCTGTGAAGAAATTAGTCGTAAAGTCTAATCCCTTCAGAGAAGTTCGAAACCAGTTCGAACCGGTTAACTGATTGTCAGACAAAAAAAGGTTTTTCCAAGTGACCTCATAAAATTCGCTGTCTTCTAATTGACAATGATCGAAGGAGACAGCTTTCAAGTTTGTACTACTAAAGGAAGCCATCGAAGCAATACAATCAGTGAAAGTACAGTCTCGAAGATAACTTTCGGCAAAATTCGTACCTGTTAATTTACATTGATGAAACACGACTTGGTGGAAACTGCCACCAATCCACTCCAGATTGGAAAAATCACATTTTTCAAAAATGACATTACTGCATTCAAAATGACGTAAAACTGTTTTTTGCATCGTAAGTTTTTGGATATGACTCTCTCTTAATACCATATTTTTGGCATCGAGATAGCTTTGGTCACCCCCGTTGATCAGAAGACCAGAGAAGATCTCCTCATCTTCTAAATAAAACTCTCCCTTTGTAAGAAGAGGAAGAGAAGGTGGAATAGGTTCGATTTTTTTCATGTGGGTTCACCTCGTTTTTCTTTAGTATAGCAAAGAAGCGGGAATCACTGCTAGAAAGTCTGCTAATCTAATCATTTTCAGAAAAGGAAGACAAACTGTATGAAAAACATTGACAAAAAGATTAGTTTTTGCTATACTATGATGGTTGAGAAATAAAAGCAGAAGCACCCGCTTCTCGCCTTAGTTGATAATGTCACTGGGCTAGATAGTTTTCACTGGTTCTATTAGGTGAAGTACACGCGGGTTCTGTAAGAGAACTCGTTTTTTTATTGCCGTTTATTCGGTAAGCTTTTCTTTCTCTCATAATATTTGGAGGTGAATGACCATAGCAAAGGATATGATGGTTAACGACGGCATTCGTGCACGAGAGTTACGATTGATCGGTTCAGATGGTGAGCAATTAGGAGTTAAGACAAAAGCAGAAGCATTGAATATTGCAGAACAAGCAAACTTGGATCTTGTGTTAGTTGCCCCTGGTGCGAAACCACCAGTTGCGCGAATCATGGACTACGGTAAATACCGTTTCGAACAACAAAAGAAAGACCGCGAAGCGCGTAAAAAACAAAAAGTGATCAATGTAAAAGAAGTTCGCTTAAGTCCTACGATCGACTTGAATGACTTCAATACAAAACTTCGTAATGCACGTAAGTTCTTGGAAAAGGGCGATAAAGTGAAAGCTTCTATCCGTTTCAAAGGCCGTGCCATTACCCATAAAGAAATTGGTCAAAAAGTCTTGAATCGCTTAGCTGAAGAAACTGCGGATATTGCAACAGTGGAACAAAAAGCGAAAATGGACGGACGCAGCATGTTCTTGACGCTGGCACCGAAAAACGACAGTAAGTAATTTGAATGACTAACTGGCTGTTGGACAGCCGATAGTCGGATAACGAAAGATTTTGAGGAGGAAATATAGTCATGCCAAAACAAAAAACACACCGCGGATCAGCAAAACGTTTCAAACGTACTGGTAAAGGCGGATTGAAACGCTTCCGCGCGTTTACAAGTCACCGTTTCCACGGCAAAACAAAAAAACAACGCCGTCAATTGCGTAAAGCAAGCATGGTTTCTAGTGGCGACTTCAAACGTATTCGCCAACAACTAGCAAAAATGAAATAAGAAGTACAAATAACAGAATCTGAAGATTTATTTTTATTAGGAGGAATTATACATGGCACGTGTTAAAGGTGGAACAGTAACTCGTAAACGTCGTAAAAGAGTGCTAAAATTAGCAAAAGGTTACTACGGTTCAAAACACACTTTATTTAAAACAGCAAAAGAACAAGTAATGAATTCATACAACTACGCATATCGCGATCGTCGTCAAAAGAAACGCGACTTCCGTAAATTGTGGATTGCTCGTATCAACGCAGCAGCTCGTATGAATGGCTTGAGCTACTCAAAATTAATGCACGGTTTGAAAGTTGCTGAAATCGACATCAACCGTAAAATGTTAGCTGACTTGGCTGTTAACGATGCAGCAGCATTTACTGCATTAGCTGACCAAGCAAAAGACGCTTTGGCTAAATAAGTTAAACAATTATAAAGAGGAAAGAAGATAACGAAAAGTTATGTTCTTTCCTCTTTTTTTATTTACAATCCTCCATCAAATGAAACAGGACAATAACGTATAAGTCTAAAATAGCATAATTAAGGTTTTTTAATTGAAAACTGAACATTTATGGTCATCCTTTAATGAAAGCGCTAACTACATAAGTTAGAATGAGTTTGACTGATATATTAGTTTGCTTATCAGAAAAACAAAATGGACGGAGGAATAACATGAGTGATATTATTATTGGTATTTTGTTAGTTATCTCATTCTTTTTCATGGTCTGGTACTGTGTAAAAGGCTACAACTTGATGGTCGGCTTTGCCATCATGGCTACTGTATGGATGGGATTAGCGCTAGTCGGAAACACGTTTTCACCAAACCCGGCGATGGAAGGGCAAGGAGTAATTGATGTGTTGACGCATATCTATACGACGGGGCCAGCTGAGTACGCCAAATCGATCTTGGTAAATGTCTTCTTTGGTGCCTTTTTCGGGCGTGTTCTAGTAGATAGCGGAATCGCAGCTACCCTGATTCGAAAGGTAGTTGAACTTGGAGGGGACAAGCCAAGAATCACGATGAGCTTACTATGTATTGTAACCGCTGTTATATTCATGTCGATGACAGGAATCGGACCAGTGATTTCTATTGCAGTTATTGTGTTGCCAATCTTGATGTCATTAGGTATTTCAGTACCGGTTGCACTGTTCTCATTTATGGGCTCGATTATGGCTGGAATCTTTGCTAATATCGTCAATTTCAAACAATATCAAACGATTTATGCTGGTTTCAATCCATCGGCTGAAAGCTATACTTATAATGACTATTTCCAAATTGGTATGATTGGGATGATTGTAAGCTTAGTTGTGGTACTAACGGTCGCTAATATATCAATGAACAAAAAGAAACGCTATGCAATGGCAGCAAACGTACCAGCTGAAGGTGGCGACGCACCAATGATCTCATGGTTAGCCGTATTATTACCAGTTTTAGGGGTCGTTCTTTTAGATCTTCCAATCATCTTAGGTTTTATTCTAGCAGGTATCTGGGCATTGCTGTTTACTGGAAAATTGCGCGGAGGTTATAAAGAAATCTGTCGTCAGTTTGCGAAATTATTTACAGATGGCGCAGTAGATGTTGCACCAATGGTTGGTTTCTTGATGACCTTAGCGATGTTCAATAATTCAGCTGCGTATGCTTCTCCTTATTTTTCA
Source organism: Enterococcus sp. H57 (assembly GCF_003112495.1). Lineage (NCBI taxonomy): Bacteria > Bacillati > Bacillota > Bacilli > Lactobacillales > Enterococcaceae > Enterococcus > Enterococcus sp. H57. The sequence goes on along the minus strand of NZ_BEHC01000083.1, from coordinate 17,570 downwards.
GCTATTTTTGGAGATTGGATACCGCAATCACCATTAGTCTTGGCAATCGTATTTGCTATATTGACACCACTAGGATTTTTCCGCGGTCCAATGAATCTAGTCGGTTCAGGCTCAGCTATTTTAGCTGTCGTATTAGCTGTTAATCCAACGATGTCGCCAGCCTTTTTGTTCCCGTTATTTGCAATCACAACGATTGCTCCTCAGCATTTAGATATTACACAATCTTGGGTTGCTTGGGGATTAGGTTATACAAAAGTAACTTCTCGAGAATATATGAAGAAATCCATCCCAACTGGTTGGATCATCGGAGCGATCTTATGCCTGATCACGTTCTTATTGTACGGGAACGCCTAGTAAACAAAACGTCGATAAAAACGATTAGATGAATGGAGGAAAAGAAAATGAAACGTTTTGTGCGAATGGGAATTGATGTTGGCGGTACACATACGAAAGCAGTCGCAATCGATAATGCGACGCACGAAATCATCGGAAAATCTTCAGTGAAAACAACCCACGATGATGTCCGTGGAGTAGCCGCAGGTGTCGTTCAGTCTTTTCAAAATTGTTTGCGGGAAAATAATATCAGTCCAGAAGATGTTGTGTTTGTTGCACATTCTACCACACAAGCGACTAATGCACTGATTGAAGGAGACGTAGCAAAAGTCGGCGTAATCGGGATGGCAAAAGGTGGATTAGAAGGTTTTTTAGCAAAACGACAAACTAGATTGAACGATATCGATTTAGGGAATAAGAAAAAAATAGAGATTGTCAATGCATTCTTACCTGTCAAACACTTAAATGTAGACCGTGTTTCAGAAACGATTTCTTCTTTAGAAAGAGAAAGAGCGGAGGTCTTGGTTTCTTCTATGGCATTTGGAGTAGATAATGGGGAACCAGAACGAGTTGTTTATGAAGCAGCATCGGTAAAATCGATCCCTACAACGATGGCTTCTGACATCACAAAATTATATGGATTGACAAGAAGAACTCGGACAGCAGCAATCAATGCATCTATTTTACCAAAAATGCTAGATACGGCAACCTCTACAGAAGATTCCGTACGAGAAGCAGGGGTCAATGTTTCTTTGATGATTATGCGCGGAGACGGCGGAGTAATGGAAATCAATGAAATGAAAAAACGACCTGTTTTAACCATGCTTTCCGGTCCAGCAGCATCAGTCATGGGCTCTTTGATGTACTTGAGAGCGTCTAATGGTGTTTATTTTGAAGTAGGCGGAACAACAACCAATATCGGGGTCATTAAAAATGGACGTCCAGCAATCGATTATTCAATTGTAGGTGGCCACCCAACATATATCTCTTCATTAGATGTTCGGGTTCTAGGTGTGGCAGGCGGTTCGATGGTACGGGCTAATCAGTCAGGAATCATCGATGTCGGTCCACGTTCTGCACATATTGCCGGTCTAGATTATGCAGTATTTACGGAGACAGAAAAAATCAAAGGTCCTAAGGTTGAATTTTTCTCTCCTAAAGAAGGAGACCCTGCTGATTACGTCAAGGTAGTGATGGAAGACGGAGAAGAAGTGACTATTACAAATACATGTGCAGCCAATGTCCTTGGATTAGTGCAAGAAGAACATTTTTCTTATGGAAATGTCCCATCTGCACGAAAAGCCATCCAAGCATTAGCTGATTATTGTCATACGACGGTTGAAGACATCGCAGAACAGATCATGGAAAAATCCTATGCTAAGATTGAACCGGTGATTTTAGAATTGGCAGACAAGTATCACTTGGAGAAAGATCAGATTTCTCTTGTAGGTGTAGGGGGCGGCGCTGCCTCATTGATTACTTACTTTAGTAATAAAATGGGTGTGAAATATTCGATTCCTGAAAACGCCGAAGTGATTTCTTCTATTGGTGTAGCACTTGCAATGGTCCGAGATGTTGTAGAACGTATCATCCCTTCGCCAAGTAAAGAAGATATACGATCGTTGAAAAATGAAGCGATGAATAAAGCGATTGAATCAGGCGCTACACCAGAATCGATCGAAGTCCACGTAGAAATCGATCCACAGACTTCAAAAGTAACGGCTATCGCTACTGGTTCTACGGAAGTGAAAGCAACCGATCTAACCAAGGAGATCACAACAGAAGAAGCACTAGAGCTTGCTGCAGAGGATATGCGATTAAATAAAAATGAAGTTTGCTTATTGGAAAATACACCTTTCTTTTATGTATGCGGCGAACAGAATCGTTCAAAAAATGCTGGAAGTCTTCGGATCATCGATCAAAAAGGATTTATCAAGGTCCAACGTGGACATGCTTCATGTATGAAAACAACTGCAGCCAATTATATGACAGCTGTCGAACAACTTTGGGAAGATATGGCAGTTTATCAAACTGAATTGATTGCCCGACCAGAATTTTATCTCTGCTTAGGAGCAAGAGTCTCTGATTTTACAGCGACGGATCTGGAACAACTACAGCTTTTGATGGATCTGGAAGTATCTACTATGGAACCGGAGGAAGAAGTGATCGTCGTTGCCGGAAATATCAAACAAACATAAGTTAGAAGAGTTACTAAACGAATTACAACAGATCCCCGAAGAAATTTGGGGATTCTACCAGTTTCGGCGAGATTTATTTTGGAAAAAGATTCCTTTGTCCAAGCAGAAAATTCTTATACAACAATCAATCGATTGTGGTATCGAAACGGCATGTAGCATCAAAAAAAAGTACCCTTTTGCCGATGTAGGAGAAATTTGTGAACAAATGGCTGTTCCAATCGTTTCCTGTGAATCAGAGCAAATAAACGAACGAATCACTTTTGCAACTTATGCAGAAGATGAAGGGATTCGATTGATGACGGAGCCGTTAGAAAAATTAAAATGTTCAGGACTAGCTTCGATCTCTAAAGAAACAGCGCAAGCTTTGATTATTGGACATGAACTATTTCACCACATCGAAGCTTCTGTTAAGGGAATTTATACGCAAAGCGAAAAAATTGTGCTGTGGCGGTTGCCTTTTTATACACATCAATCAAACATTCGTGCATTGAGCGAGATAGCAGCGATGAGTTTTTCAAAAGAGATGAATCAAAGCGATTTTTCGCCTTATGTATTAGAGGCAGTCTTACTTTGGCCATATAATGAAATTCGTAGCCAAGGGATCTTAGAAGAAATAAAAAAAATAGAAAAAAGATGTACGGAGTATGATTTAGATTACAAATAAAGAGACTGTGACAAAAGTCGTGTCACAGTCCTTTTTTTCCGAATAAACGGTGTTCTCCTGTCAACTCCTCGGTCACAAGTCAAAATATTCAACAAACATGAGAAGCTGTTTTTTGAAATTGTTCCTTGTGACTCGGAGATGAACGGCAGGCTCACGACCTCTTGGAAAACGGTGTTCAAAAGCTTGCATCTGCGGTAATAAGTCCAGCCAAGTTAAAAACATAAGAAGCTATTTTTACTTGGCTGTTCTTATTACTTGATGCAGGGCAGCTTTTTCACAACCTCTCAATAAACGGTGTGCAATCAGCTGACCCTCGGTATTAGCTCAAAAAAAACGGCAAAATATGAGGAACTATTTTGCCGTTTATTTCTCTAATACTCAGGTCAAAACGCTGATTCCAAAACCTCTTATTTGATGGGTCTGTCCTGAATATCTTCAAAATAATCGGGGTAATTATGAATCACGTATTCTTGCTCCTCGATAATCATATGTAAATGCATCGTGCAAAGAAATCCGACTTCATCAAAGTTATGATCAATCATTGATTGAAGCATTGTCTGATGTTCATCTAATACTCGACCCCAGTCTAATTCTGAAATCGTCAAACGTAACCATCTGAAACGGTTCAAGTGCGTACTATAACTTTCTAGCCAATCCCAAATTTCTCGTTTTCCAGCAATTTCATAACAAGTTCGGTGAAAATCAGTATCCAAATCAAAAAAAGCTTTTTTATTTTGAGCGATCACTGCCTGATCGGTTTGTTCTAGTATTTTTTCTAGTTTAGTTTGATCTTGCTTGGTCATTTTCGCACTGCATTCTTGCAGGATCGGTTTTTCCAACTTTTCCCGCGTATAACGGGCTAATGAAGCAGATCGGATATCGATTTTTGAAACATAAGTGCCGGACTGTGGAATGGTTTTTACAAGCTCTTGATTGCGCAGTTGGATCAGTGCTTCTCGAATCGGTGTACGCCCGATAGCTAGTTGTTCTTCTAACACTTTATCGGAGATTTTACTTCCAGGTGCTAACTCGGAATAAATGATTTGTTTACGTATAGATTCATAAGCTTGCTGTTGCAAATTATTGATAACCATTTAACCTTCCTTTCTATGCAGATATAATCTATTATAACATAAATCGCTTACAAATCGTGTGGGCATAAAAAAACAGTCTGCAAAAAAAGCCCTGATAGGCATGCCTATTAGAGCCTCGAAAAGAAAAATATTGAATCAATCTGGTCGTACCTCTTGGATCGGTTTGACACGACCGCCGATTCTTTTAGCAAAAGCTTCGGATTCTTTTTTGTCTTTGAAAATGAGCAGATTGTCTAAGTTTTTTTCCCGAGTGCGACAGCCAGTTTTATCGATGTAACCGTGCATTACTTTAACGACATACATGGGGATCACCTGCTTTTTTCTTTTCATTATACGAACTACTCGACACAATACAAGAAAAATGCTTAGACGGTCTTTATTAAGAATTTACATCATCCAAAGAAGCGTACGCTTGGAATAACTGATCTAACTCCGGATTGACTTTGCTCAGCTTCACTAATCGTTGCGAATCAGAAAGTAAAAAACAGTGTTTACTACTGCCAGTAGTTTTTAATTTTTTGTCTTCAGTTCCCACAATTTCGTAGCTAAAATCCAACCGTGTCCCCGTATACTTTTGGATAGTTGGATGGATGCTCACTTTTTCTCCGTAATGGATCATTTCTTTATAGCTGCAATTTACTTCCAGAACGGGGATGATGATCCCAGATTCTTCGATTTTTTTATAGGGAAACCCTAGATGTACCAATAAGGCTACCCGAGCCTCTTCAAACCAGCGGATATAATTGCTGTGATGAATAATCCCCATTTGATCTGTTTCATAATAAAAAGGTTCTCGCACATAACCTGTAAATTTCTCCATGACTCATGCCTCGTTTTCCATTGATTTTTTACAAAAATAATTCATCCATTTCGGAAGTGCTTCGCTGATTTGTGTCGGCAAAACAATATATTGTTCTTTTGCCAGCTGGTCTCCAATGAAACTATGAAGATAAACAGCTGCTGCAATCGTTTGGTCATTTTGAGGAAACTGGGCTAAAAATCCTGTGATCATCCCAGCTAAAGTGTCACCCATGCCGCCTGTTGCCATAGCAGCAGAACCTAAAGGATTGGTGTAGAAGTGCTGGTGACCATAAATTTTTGTCTCATGACTTTTCAAAACGAGCACAGCACCGATTTCCTGTTGCTTCTTTTTGTTTTCTTCATCCCGTTGTTCTTGTATCGGTAGAGAACTCAACCGTTGCCACTCCATTTGATGAGGTGTAAGTACAGTTTGTTCGGGATAGGGTAGCAAAAGATGATTAGCAGCAAGTAAACTTAAAGCAGAGCCATCAATCACCAGCCATTGTTCTTTTGATTGGTTTTCTAGTACTTGTTTGAACCGTTCCAAACTCTTAGAAGAAGTACCCAATCCGGGACCAATCAAGAGTACATCTGCTTGCTTTATTACGGAAAGAAACTGGTCAGTATCCGTCCAATCTACAATCATTGCTTCTGGCAGATGACTGTGAAGAGCACTCCGATTTTTTTCATCAGTTACTACAGTCGTGAGACCCGCTCCGCTGTGTACGGCAGCTAAAGCACTCATAATGATTGCTCCGCCATATTGTTCATTGCCGCCAATCAAAACGATACGTCCAAATGTTCCTTTATGTGAAATTTTTGGACGAGGTGTGATGACTCTTTTCACTAGTTGTTCGTTTATCAGCATCGAAAAACCTCCTTTTACTCATTATAGCGTATATTTTTTTTAGAGAAAAACAGATAAGAAAAGGAATTGTCAGATTTTTTGAACTATTTTTTTCTGTAATTTGTGGTATCATGAACACGAAGACTTAAATAAGTGGAGGATTAACTTTATGACAATTGATTGGCAAAAAGAAGTAGAAGCACGTAAAGAAGACTTGCTTGAAGACTTGAAAAATCTTTTACGTGTCAACAGCGAGCGCGATGACTCAAAAGTAACACCAGATGCACCATTTGGACCTGGACCTCGCGACGCATTGAAACATATGTTAGCTTATGGCGAACGTGATGGTTTTAAAGTAAAAAATGTCGATAACTATGCAGGGCATATTGATCTTGGCGAAGGAGACGAAACGCTAGGGATATTTGGACACATGGATGTCGTTCCTGCAGGAGATGGCTGGGACACAGATCCTTATGAACCAGTAATCAAGGATGGAAAGATCTTTGCACGCGGATCAAGCGATGACAAAGGTCCAAGTATGGCAGCTTACTATGCGATGAAGATCATTAAAGAACTTGACTTGAAACTATCAAAAAAAGTTCGCTTCGTAGTCGGCAGCGATGAAGAAAGCGGCTGGGGCGATATGGCTTATTATTTCGAACATGAAGAAGAACCAGATTTTGGTTTCTCACCAGATGCTGAATTCCCAATCATCAATGGTGAAAAAGGAAATGTTTCTTTAGCTTTACGCTTCAAAGGCGACAATGCAGGAGATTATGTCTTGAAATCTTTTGTTTCCGGACTTCGCGAAAATATGGTGCCAGGAACAGCAACTGCAGCACTTCAAGTACCAAGTGCAGATGCAGCTATCGCGATGGAAGAAGCATTTTACCAATTCATCGAAGCAAATCCAGTAAGCGGAACGATTGAAGCGGACAATACGTATGTAAAAATCGAATTAGTTGGTAAAGGCGCACATGGTGCAAGCCCACAATCTGGTATCAATGCAGGTTCTTTCTTGGCATTGTTCTTAGATAACTATGAATTCCTAGGATCTGCTAAACAATTTATCCATGTAGCAGCTGCTTATGTCCATGAAGATTTTTATGGAGAAAAACTAGGAGTCGCTTATGAAGATGAAAAAATGGGCAAATTGACAATGAATGCTGGACTATTTGCTTTTGAAGAAAATGGTACAGAGGAAGCGAACTTCATCAATATGAATTTCCGTTTTCCAAAAGGTGTAACAGTAGACGGATTGCAAAGTGACATCGAACAAACAGTGGGGCAAGAAGGCGCAACAGTTACTCGAGGTGCTCGCGTAATGGAACCACATTACGTACCAATGGATGATCCATTGGTGGCTACATTATTGCAAGTCTATGAAGACCACACTGGAGAAAAAGGCTACGAACAAATCATCGGTGGCGGAACTTACGGACGTTTGTTGAAACGTGGCGTTGCTTATGGAGCGATGTTCCCAGGATATACTGATACAATGCATCAAGCAAACGAATTTATGAGTCTTGATGACTTGTTCAGAGCAACAGCAATCTATGCAGATGCCATCTATCGTTTGGCGAAATAATTAATTAAAAAGAGGATCAAGAATTGCAAATTATTTTTGCAGTCTTGATCCTTTTTTTACTTTCTACTGTGGTATTCTTGATAAACATGATATAGATTCAATTCATATTCTTTCTTAGCGTTCGTGACGACTGTATCCAAAATCAACCCTGTTACTAATGAAAGAAGTGCTAAAGTCATCAATCCAGTACTTAAAATCGCAGAAGGGATGCGTGTAATAAAGCTTGTCAGCATATATTCGCGAATCACAGGAATCCCCGTGACCAATCCAAATAAAAAGAAGAAGATGGTCCAAATCCCAAAGAAAAGCAAAGGCTTATAATCTTTAAACATTTTAATAATCATCATGATCACTTTGAATCCGTCAGAGAATGTATTCAATTTTGATTCGCTGCCTTCAGGACGATCACGATAATCGATTGGGATCTCAACGAACTTGAATTTTTTATCTAAAGCATGGATCGTCAATTCCGTTTCGATTTGAAAACCAGAACTCATAATAGGAAAACTTTTGACAAAGATACGATTGAATCCTCGATAGCCGGTCATGACATCAAGAATTTTTGTTTTATACATTCTAGTAATTGTATTTCTAACAAGGTTATTTCCAAAATCGTGGAAAGGCCTCTTATTCTCATCAAAGTAGGTTCCATTTGATAGGCGATCACCAATGACCATATCTGCTTCACCAGAACGTAATTTCTCGAGCAAACCATGTACAGCTTCTGCAGGATAAGTATCATCGCCATCTACCATTAAATAATAGTCGGCATCGATATCAAAGAACATTTGGCGGATCACATTTCCTTTTCCTTGACGAGGTTCTTTTTTTACGATTGCTCCACCTTGAAAGGCCAATTCGTATGTTCGATCGGTCGAATTATTATCATAGACATAAATATCTGCTTCTGGTAATTCTCGTTTAAAGTCTGCAATGACTGTTGAAATTGTTGCTTCCTCATTGTAACAAGGAATCAGAACAGCAATTTTTTCTTGTTGTTCCATTTTTCACTCTCCTTAACTATAGAAAACAAAAGCTAAATTAAAAATACCTCATAATCAAAGGAAATGCTAGTTTTTCCCGCTAAATATCATTTATTTAAAAAGAAAATACTGGTATATATGTTTGGAAAGCTCTATCTAAAAAACCACCCACTACAAAAGAAGGACATGATACCTCTCTTTTGAATAGTGGGTGCGTATTCGTTCTCTCACTTTTTTGACGTATTAATCTGTTGCACCTTTTTTTCTTGAAATTTCTAATACGGTTCCTGTATGAGCATCTGCTAAAAATTCATAATAAACAGTTTCGCCATCTTCTATCCGAGAAAGACCTCCCCGATAAGCACTCGACCGAACGGCGAATTTCCTAATAGGTTCCTTTTCAAAAGAGATCCAAGAACCTTCGATTGCACCTTCTTTTAGAAAAGATGACTTGATATTTTCAAGTACTTGGTCTGCTGACAATACTTTTTTGCGATGATACCAAATCGTTGAAGCTACCCCGCTCAATAATCCTAGACCGATTCCAACTGCTAACCCGCCTTTAAAATAGCTTAGTTCGCTTTCTTCATACATGTGGACATACCTCCTTCTTCTCACTTGTTACTCCTTGTGCTTATTTTACCACACTCTCATATTTTCTTTGAAATAAATAACCGCTACCAGAAAAAATAAGCTATAATAAATACGATCGGTCTGCAGAAAAAATCATATTTTATCCGCAGATCAATATAAGTCTGAGAGGAGTTTAGTCTGAAATTTAGACGAATAGCATATGGAAGAAAAAACATTTCAACGAATCAAAGAGTTAACAGAATTACAAGGAACAAGCGGTTTTGAACAAGATGTTCGCGCTTATATGGAAAGTCATATGGAACCGCTGGTAGATGAGTTACAGTTAGATGGTTTGGGCGGCATTTTTGGTCTGCGCCATCATGAAGAAGCGGATGCACCCCGTGTAATGGTCGCAGCACATATGGATGAAGTCGGATTCATGCTGACACAAATCCAAGAAAACGGGCTTTTTAAAGTCGTACCTCTAGGCGGCTGGAATCCTTACGTTGTTTCTGCACAGCGTTTTACACTTAAAACCTCTACTGGTAAGAATTATCCATGTATTTCTTCTTCCGTTCCCCCGCATTTATTGCGAGGAACAAGCGGACAAAAATCAGTAGAAGTAACCGATATTTTGTTCGATGCTGGGTTTGAATCAAGAGAAGAGGCAATGAGTTACGGTGTCCTTCCAGGAGACACAATCGTTCCTTACGCTGAAACGATCAAAACAGCCAACGGAAAGAATATCATCAGCAAATCATGGGACAACCGCTATGGATGTACAATGATATTAGAAGCTTTAGAAGCGTTGCAAAATGAAACATTAGGTCATACATTGATTGCAGGCGCGAATGTCCAGGAAGAAGTAGGCTTGCGTGGTTCTAAAGCTTCTGTCAATAAATTCAAGCCAGATCTGTTCTTTGCAGTAGACTGCTCTGCAGCAGATGACACAGTGACGAAAAATGGCACATTCGGACATTTAGGAGAAGGTACATTGATGCGTATCCAAGATCCAGGTTTGATCATGCTTCCTCGTTTGCGCGAGTACTTGCTGGATATCGCTGAAACAAACAATATCCCTTATCAATACTTTGTTTCAAAAGGCGGTACAGATGCAGGTGCTGCTCATACACAAAACGAAGGAATCCCAAGTACAGTGATTGGCGTAGTGGGACGTTATATCCATACGCATCAAACGATGTTCAGTATTCGCGATTTTGAAGCTGCACGAGAAATGTTGATTCAAACACTGAAAGGTTTGGATAAATCAACAGTGAATACGATCGTATACGGAAAATAATGCGATAGTGAAACTATAAAATCTGGCAAAAGATTGCTTTTGCCAGATTTTTTTTATAAAAAGAGGATCAATGTTTGTTAGTTCGAAAGAAAGGTGTATAATTTAATTGAAAAATACATAAACAGAAAGTAGAGGACAAAGAATGATTATCCCAAATAGTTTAGAAGAATTAGCAGGCTACGTAGAAACTGGAAAGAGTGTATTTTTCTTTACTGCCGGCTGGTGCGGAGACTGCCGTTTTATCAAACCGCAAATGCCTGAAATTGAAAATGACTTTTCTGATTGGCAATTTATTGAAGTAGATCGTGACAAGTACATAGATGTAGCCGCTGAATGGAACATTTTTGGTATCCCAAGTTTTGTCGTGATCCAAGACGGAAAAGAATTAGGTCGTCTAGTGAATAAAGATCGTAAAACAAAACAGGAAATCGAATCGTTCCTAGAAAGTGTAACAAAAGGCTGACATCTGTTAGGAGGGGTCAAGATGAATCAAGAATATAAGAACATTTTAGTAGGTATCGACGGTAGTGAACAAGCACTTGCTGCTTTCAAAAAAGCGGTAGAAGTGGCTCGCCGTAATAATGGGAAAGTATATGTAGCAAACGTAATCGATCAGCAATTTTATAACTTTATGGGCTATGCACCTATTGATCAAAATCTAGTCGATCAGCAAACTGAAACAGCCAAGGAAATGATCGAAGAATGTAAAGAATATGGGAAATCTGTTGATTACACAAATATAGAAGGAATTATTGCATATGGTTCTGTTCGTGAATCCATGGCAGTCAAATTGCCAAAAAAATATGAGATCGATCTAATCATGGTTGGGCAGTCAGGTCTAAATGCAGTCGAACGCTTTATGACAGGAAGTGTAGCCAGCTACGTGATACGTCATTCACCTTGTGATGTCTTGATCGTTTCTGACGAAGAAGAACAGCCAAGTAATTAAGCAAGTGGAACTTGTACGACCTTTTTAATCAATTAACTAAAACAGTAAAGGGACTGTGACAAAAGTCTTGTCACAGTCCCTTGTTACGAATAAATGGTGTTCCAGAAGAGGCTTCTTCGGAAATAAAGCATGAAAAAAATCTCATGCAGTGAATGCAATTTTTTGTTAAGATAAATCTCAGCAAAGGATAATGGAGGAAAGAACATGATTTTTGCTTATAACAAAGCACACGTCGGAGACACCTTGATGGTTATCATAGCCGACGATAAAGGAACAGAAAACACCGTTGAACGCAAATGGAATGTTGCTCGGATCAAAGATGAACAAGGTCAAGTTGTTGCTTGGAACTTTTTCCATATCTCCGATCATCTAACAATCGAAGGGAACGGCCAAGTAAGCTTAACAGATGAGGAATTAGCGAAATTGAATCGATTGATCAAAGAAGCAGGATTCGAAGAACAGCTTGAAGCTGATCATGAACCGAAGATCGTTGTCGGGTACGTAAAAACATGCGTCCCACATCCTGATTCTGACCATTTATCGATTACTGAGACAGAAGTAGACAATGGTACAGTATTGCAAATCGTTTGCGGTGCACCCAATATCGAAGCTGGACAAAAAGTTGTCGTTGCAAAACCAGGAGCTATGATGCCAGATGGAATGATGATCTGGCCAGGAACTTTGCGAGGGATAGATAGCTATGGAATGATCTGTTCCGCTCGTGAATTGCATTTGCCAAATGCTCCAGCAAAAAAAGGAATCTTAGTATTGCCTGAGGATGCCGTAGTCGGAGAAGCATTTCCAAAATAAAGAGGTTGTGAGTCTGCCGTTTCACTCTGAGTCACAAGGAGCAATTTCAAAAAACAGCTTCTCATGTTTGTTGGATCTTGTGACTTGTGACCGAGGAGTTGGCAAGAAAAATATAGTTTATAAAAAAGAGGTTGTGACAAGTCTTTGTCACAACCTCTTTTTTATTAATTTTCACTATTTTGATTTTGTTTTAATGCCGATTGATCGATCGTCAATTCAACAGTAGTTGTTTTTTCTTTCGAGCCTTCATAGTAAGTGATTTTGACAGAATCTCCCACTTTTTTCTTATACAAAGCAGATTGAAGTTCTACACCAGAAGAAACTTCTTTGTCATCGATCTTAGTAATGACGTCGTATTGTTTCAATCCAGCTTTTTCAGCCGGTGTAGCTGTTTGGACATTTGTCACGATGACACCGTTAGTTACAGATGAAGGAATCTTCAAGATTTGTTCTTGTTGCTGAGTAGAAACGGCAGATAAGTCGACCATTGTGATACCTAGAGCTGGACGTGTCACTTTTCCGTCTTTTTCCAGTTGATTGATGATATTCACTACATCGTTACTTGGAATAGCAAATCCCATTCCTTCTACGCTTACATTAGAAGTAGATTCAGAAGTACTTGCGATCTTACTTGAGTTGATACCGATAACTTGTCCTTCGATATTCACTAAAGGACCACCAGAATTTCCAGGGTTGATTGCTGCATCTGTTTGGATCGCATTGATATTGACTGTTTCGTTCGATTCATTTGTACTTGTTACTTGTCGGTTCAAGGAAGAAATGATTCCTGAAGTGACAGAATTCGCATATTCAGTTCCTAATGGGGAACCAATCGCAATCGCAGGCTCACCAACCTTCAGAGCACTTGAGTCACCAAAAGAGGCAACTGTTTCGACTTTGTCTGAATTGATCTTCAACACCGCTAAATCTGAATAAGCATCTGTTCCAACTAATTCAGCTTTTACCTTCGTACCGTCTTTCATCAAGACTTCAAGACCTTGCTGGCCATCTACTACGTGGTTGTTTGTGACTACATAAGCAGTATTCCCGTCTTTTTTGTAGATCACGCCGCTTCCTTCACTATAAGCTTCCAAATTACTATCATCTGAGCTGCTACTTTCTTCTTGCTGCCCGAATAGTCCGCCAAAACCGCTTGATTGGTTTTGACTTTGCAAGTTGATAACAGAAACGACAGCGTCTTGAACTTTATCTACTGCTTTGGTGATATCAGAATCTACATTGACTTTGACGTTTTCCACAACTGTTTCACCAGCAGAATTTTGATTGCCACTTGTAGTAGAACTATTGTTGCCAGTGCCCATCGCTGCATAAAAAATACCAGCTGTCAGTAATCCTCCAACGATCCCTCCAACAAGCCCTAGACCTAACTTACGCCAGAGGCTATTATTTTTATTTTTTTTCATCTTTGGTGTCACATTTTTTCTATCCATGTGTTCCTCCTCCAATTACATTCGTTTATCTACTGTTAGTATACTCTTATTTGTTGACTTTAGTCTACTTTGAGACTGTGAACTTTTTATGAAAAACTTTAGGAAAAACCATTGTTTTCAGATGAAAATATTTGATTTGCTTTTTTCCACAGAAACTGTGTAAAACTACGCGGATAGGATTGGAAAAATAAGGGATAAAACATATCCACAGCCTGTGTATAAAGTGGATAAATTCTTATAAAACGTATGTTTGCCTAATAAATGTGATGAAATAAGGTAAAATAACACTGTTTTCTGTGGATAAACCTGTGGATGTTGTGCATAACTGTTGGGGAAATCTTTTTAACAAAAATAGCCAAAATAAACATATAGACGAAAAAATTGATTATAATAAACAAAGTGAGCATGAAGACCAAAGGAGAGAAAACATGAATATCAAAATTATCTCAGTAGGAAAATTAAAAGAAAAATACCTGATCCAAGGTATCAATGAGTATGTCAAACGGCTGAATGCCTATGCAAAAATCGAATTGATCGAAGTTCCTGACGAAAAAGCCCCGGAGAATTTAAGCGAAGCGCAAATGAGACAAGTAAAAGAAAAAGAAGGGGAACGGATCTTAGCGAAAATCAAAGAACAAGAATACGTCTATGCCTTAGCAATTGAAGGGAAAAATCCCACAAGCGAATCTTTTGCTAAACAAATCGACCAATTAGGTATCCAAGGAAAAAGCCACCTTGTTTTTGTTATCGGCGGCTCTTTAGGACTCAGCGAAGCCGTCATGAAAAGAAGCAATGCTCAGATCTCTTTTGGAAAAATGACGTATCCACATCAATTGATGCGTCTGATCCTTGTCGAGCAAATCTACCGTGCCTTCCGGATCAATGCGGGGGCTCCATACCACAAATAATGATATTTTTTAAGAGAAAAAATTATCCCTATTTTAAATAATAGCAATAGGTAGTGGTAGGGAGAAATTTATAAATAACTTTTTTATTTGCTTTGGTAGCCAAGTAAGTTGCAAAAGAAAAATAGATACTGTTAAAAAGATAATGTAGACATAGAAACAAATACGTAAAATTTTAGTTAGAATAATGGCAAGGAGAAAAAACATGATAGATGAAAAAAAGTGTTTAAAAAATCTATTAGAGGATATGGATGATATTGAAGAAAACTATCTAAATGGACTGGGAAAACAAATATATTTCAGATACTTAAGCTATCTAAAAATGAAATAAGACATAGTAATTTTTTAGCTTTTTTGTTTGCTCCAAATGAAACCCACAATTTATCTGATGAGTTTTTTAAAATGTTTTTGAAAAGGTATATAGATTCTAATGATGATACCAAAGCTGCTATCAATTATTTTGATGCTTTACTTAATAGCTATGAAGATTTAATTGTTTACAGAGAAAATAAGAATATTGATATTTTATTGGTATCGGAAAAAAATAAAATAGTGGTGTGCATCGAAAATAAAATTCTGTCTTCGGAGTCTGGAGGGCAACTTAATAAATACCAAAGATATATAGAACGCAATTATTCTAACTATAAAAAAATTTTTGTTTTTTTAACTCCAGAAGTGCCGTCTTCTCGTATACCAATGGCAATATAGATTGCTTCTTTGGAGACGGTTTGCCGTTTTAAAGGAATATAAGTAGCATCCATGAAAATAGCGACATACTTATCATTTAGAGTTCTAACTTTAAATGCATTTACTTCTTCAGTCAGCACTTTAGTCATGTTGGACATGGTTTGGGGCGTGTAGTGATGCCCATACATTTTCTCAATCAAGTCTGCGATTTCCGACATGGTAATACCTTTTCGGAAGAGGTGAATGACGGTCTCCTCTAAGGTATCATTCGTCCGTCTATAAGCAGGAACAGTCTGTTGCTTGAACTCGCCGTTGCGGTCGCGCGGAATCTGGAGATGAAGTTCCCCGTACTCGGTCTTGACCGTACGGTCATAGGAGCCGTTACGAGAATTACCCGTGTTAAAACCAATGCGATCGTACTTTTCGTAATCGAGGAAAGCCGTTAACTCCGTTTTGAGAAGCGTATTGACAGCTTTTTCCAAATGGACACGGAATAATTCATTCAAATCGCCTTTGTTCGCTAGAGTCTTTAGAATTTCTGTAGTAAAATCGTTCATATGGAAGTCCTCTTTTCTGTGAATGTGTTGTGGTAACTCTATTCTACAGAAGGGACTTCCTTTTTTCTATTTACACAAAATATTTTACACTCTCGAAAAGTATTGCATTTTATTATATAAAATTCAGACTGTAGACAAAAGCTGTTCCAAACTCGTAACTCGAGCTTGGAACAGCTTTTTATCTACTTCGTTTCGAATTTTTGAACAAAAAAATAAAGGCTCCTTGCCTTTCCATAGCCAGGTGGCTAATTTCTTTAAATTCATTGCAGCAAACACTAGCATCGTATGCGTCGCGACTTTTTCCAAGCCTCGATACTTGGTCCAACGCATCCCATGCTTTTCTTTTGCATCCGCAAATATTCGTTCAATCGTTTGTTTCCGTTTTTTGTAAATTGATTTATTCAGATCTGTTAGGCGAAGATGTTCCACTTCATCCATCAGATCTCCCCAAACATGTCTCGTGATGACTCGTTGATGATTTTTACTTTTGGTACATTGGTTTAGCAGAGGACAGTTCACACATTCTTTTGGATTGGATTTGTATTCTCGGTACCCTTCTCGAGTAACCGTTGAAAAAGCGAGCATTTGATCTTGCGGACAAATATAACAATCAAAATACTCGTCATAGAGAAACTCATTTTTTGATAATAGCCCCTTTTTCCCTTTGGGCCTTGAATAAGGCAAACAAGGTCGAAGGTTCAAATGAGTCAAAAAGTGAACAAACTTAGGTGTCTTATACCCAGCATCAGCGACAACACAATTGATTTCAGGAAAAAGTCTCTTCGATTGTTTGACGAGCTGAAAGGCGACTTAACTGTCATGAATATTTCCAGGAGTGATGATTGTGCTAAGAATAAATCCATTGTCGTCGCATGAAGTATGGGCAGAATAAGCAAATTGTTTTTCTTGTTCGCCTTTGACGTAGTAGCCGCTTTCCGGATCAGCTTTACTTATTTTTCTTTCTTTCAGCTTCACTTCCTTTTCTAAGTCCAAAGTAAAAGGGCGTTTTCCAGCCTCTATTCGTTGACGATTGATCTCATCTTCTAATTCATCCTGATAGGCTTTCGCTTCATCATGGGTCATTTCTTTCGTAAACTTATGTTTATTGGCGTTAGCTTTGATGTGGGTAGAATCTAGATAAAAATTATCCTCTGTTACAAAACCTGCTTTAACTGCTTGTTCTAAAATATAGGCAAAAATATCCTCAAACACCGTCGTTTCTCTAAATCGGCGAACATAATTCTTTCCAAAAGTTGAGAAATGGGGGATTTTCTCTTCGAAGGAGTAGCCTAAAAACCAGCGGTAAGCGACATTGGTATCGACTTCCTTAATGGTTTGTCGCATGGAACGGATACCGAATAAATACTGAATAAACACCAATTTGATCAGAATCACTGGGTCGATACTTGGGCGACCTAAATCGGAGTAAGTGGCTTCGACGATTGGATAAATAAATTCAAAATCAAGCGCGGCATCAATCTTTCGAACGAGATGATCTTGAGGAACTAGATCATCAATCGTAAGCATCGCAAATTGATTTCTACCATTCGTATTGTTTTTAGACATCATAGCTATCACTCCTTGCATTCGTTTTCATAAATCTATTATAAAAGAAAAGACTGTAGACATCATCCATAAAATGGACTTTGTCTACAGTCTGGCATTTTATTATATAAAATTGTTATAAAAAATTTTTTTTGAAAAATAGTATTGCAAAATAAAGCAATTTCATAGATGAGAGTGTAAAATATTTTGTGTAAATAGAAAAAAGGAAGTCCCTTCTGTAGAATAGAGTTACCACAACACATTCACAGAAGAGAGGACTTCCCT
>NZ_BEHC01000082.1:0-399 GCF_003112495.1 Enterococcus sp. H57 | reverse complement strand
TTCACTCTCCTTGTATGCTTTAGCGGGTATTACAATTTGAGTGTAACATAAATGGCTTTTTTATTTGTCTCGCTTAATTATACAAACGGCGTAACTTAATCCATAGACCTTTTAAGCCTGCTGTGAGATAATAATAAAGAAGAGTTTAAAGCGCACCCCAAACCACTTCCCCATAAGTGTATTACGCTTTAAACTCTTTTATATTTGAATTCACTAAGAAGCATACCATATATTTGAATTCACTAAGAAGCATACCATATTTTTGAAAAAAAGTGAGAAAAAAGGCTTATAATTAGGATTTTGTTTAAATTATATATGTGTTTTTGACTATCTTTTTATATCTTCTTAAATGTCCGCAAAGCCTTATTTTATCGGCTCTACGGGCATTTTGCTTTTGTG
>NZ_BEHC01000081.1:0-342 GCF_003112495.1 Enterococcus sp. H57 | reverse complement strand
AACAGGTAACCGATACATTAGTTTCAATGTTTACTGAGTAACTAATTATTTTGCAGGAGGACAATTTATTTACACAAAATTATTGACGCTCCCAATTTGTTGGGATAATTTAATATTGAATACCATAAAGAACGCATAGATTTATCTAAATTATTAATTGCAGTCATTTTCATATTCTTTTGAATTAATAGCTGAATGGGCCACCCCGGCTCCCTCTGCAAAATGCTCGATATCTCGATATAAATTTCACCCGTGGTGCTAGTTAATTTTTTCCTAGAGGAAAATGTCTAAACATGTTGGTAAATCAACAAAAAAACGCATATAGTAGTCTCAAAACTCCCA
>NZ_BEHC01000080.1:0-290 GCF_003112495.1 Enterococcus sp. H57 | reverse complement strand
GAAGGTGCGGCTGGATCACCTCCTTTCTAAGGAATATTACGGAGACTACACAATTTGTTTTTACTTTGTTCAGTTTTGAGAGGTTTACTCTCAATTTAAAACGGGGCCTTAGCTCAGCTGGGAGAGCGCCTGCTTTGCACGCAGGAGGTCAGCGGTTCGATCCCGCTAGGCTCCATTAACAACATTAGTTGTTAAATTTGTTCATTGAAAACTGGATATTTGAAGTAAATGTAAGTAATACAAACCGAGAACACCGCGTTGAATTTGAAAGCTGAACAAATTGTTTAGCC
>NZ_BEHC01000079.1:0-252 GCF_003112495.1 Enterococcus sp. H57 | reverse complement strand
TTGTTCATTGAAAACTGGATATTTGAAGTAAATGTAAGTAATACAAACCGAGAACACCGCGTTGAATTTGAAAGCTGAACAAATTGTTTAGCCTAAAGCAAAATAGGCGGACGGCTATAAAATCTTTGATTTTATAAGACGATCGATCTTTTTGCCGTACAGGCTGATTTGTGAGCTGGATAGAGTTTTTTAATAAGTTCAATTGCTTATTTTCTTGATCTAACTTCTATCGCTAGAAGAAGGATCAAAACC
>NZ_BEHC01000078.1:1010-27403 GCF_003112495.1 Enterococcus sp. H57 | reverse complement strand
TCGTGTTCTCTTAGACATAAAAATTCCTCCTGGTATGTTTTCTTCTAGTCTACACACCTTAATTTTTCTGTCTAGTTAATTGTAGCCTATCCAGACGATGAGTACCAAGTGCCCAGAGGAGTTAACGACATCACTATTGAGTATTATGATTCACCTAATAACAAGTACTTAGATAGAAAAATCATTGGGCACAAGAGAGATATGTAAATGAAAGAAGCTAGACCTAGAGACGAGATAGACAAACTCTATAAGACGAACAAGTGGAGGAAGCTTAGAGAACTAGTTATAGCAAGAGACTTTGGTGTATGCCAAGAGTGTCAACGTCGAGGGATAGTCACAAGAGGGATAGTTGTCCATCACATAATTGAAGCAAGAGAAGATATAACTAAGTTCTGGGACATTAATAACCTAGAGCTTGTTTGTCTTGCATGCCATAACAAAGAACATCCTGAGCGATCAGGAGGAGAAAAGAAAGTTAAGACGAGGAGAAAGGTAGTGAAGTTCTATGCCACAAGAGAATAAACAAGTGGATGTTAGCAGCACAACAATTAAAGACGCCGAAATACAACAAGTGGAATGGTTAAAAAAGGTAATAGAGCAGCTGGAAGAGTTTAAAAATAGAGTAAGTAAAGGAACTATCATTTTAGAGGAAGGATATTTTGATAAATCCTTGAATCTACCTGAAATAGATGTATTAAGAACAAACGGATTGAGGTTGAGTATTGATTACACCGAAGTAAAGTAGCCCCCCTACTGAGAAAAGTAGAAATAGGAGGGGGCCAAGACCGGTGAGCTCCCTCCTTTACACAAATACCGCTTTTCAAGTTTTTTAAATATAATTATTTATTTTAGAATTTATTCTATTTTCTTCTTTTCTTGTAGATTTTATATTTCTAGGATCTTTTTCGGGTGAATCAATTCTAATTACAGTATCAAACTTGTTCTTAATATCCTCATAAAGAAATACAGTACTTGTCATTAGAGAATGTGCCCTCTTTTCATAAGTATTATCTTGTAAACGAGCCTGTTTATTGCAAAAGTAAGATAACCACATCTGAATAGGGTGAAATAAATTGAGCGGATTTGAGCTTTTACGAAATTTTTCTAAATTGTGTTTATCTAGTATGAAAATGTTTTTTTGATTTATAAAATCTGAGTAGATAAGAACAGTTGCTGTATTATGCCTATCTAATTTCCCGGTCATTTTTAAGTACATTTTAAAAAAATTCCATTGTATAAGTTCGGAATCTAATGTAACTGTATGTTTTTTTACAATTGATGTGAATTTTATTGAAAATTTTTCCCCAGGTTGTATAAGAAAAAATGGTCTTGAAGAGTAAATGGATTTATTTTCAAAGTCTATATGATAAAAAAAACCCCAATTAGCTGGTTCTGGCCCCACATTTTGACAAACGTAATTTAATGAAAAAAGTGGTACACCATTCTCAGAGTAACTTCCATTATCTTTTTTTGCCCATTTTAAAATAGCTTCATCTTGGCTCAACTTCCAATGATAATTTGTCCACAAAATAGTAATGTTAGGATTTGATTTACTATCTCTTTTTAAAACCAAGTAAACTGAAAACATAGAAATAAGGATAGGAATATTTTCTTCAATAAATTTTATTATGATCATAATTATATTCATAAACGAACCCTCCAGGTTAAATATAACAATATTTTGCAATTAATAAAATAGAAAGAAGGTGATAAGATGCCACAACCAGCTAAAAGTGCTAAATTGCAATTGTTACAAAAAAATCCTAATAAAAAAAATACTAAAGAATTAAAGAAACGTGCAGATGCTGAAGGACGCTTGCAAATGAAAAGTGACAATATCAGAGCTCCTGAATGGCTGAATGAATCTGCAACAAAAGCGTTTGATTTCTTGAAAGAAGAATTGCTTGAGATAGATTTAATTACGAACGGTGATGTTTATCCACTGGCTATGTATTGCTATTGGTACTCAGAACATTTAAAACTGCAAAATCAAGCAGCCAGAGTGCAAAGAGATTATCCAGAAGATATTGGCAATCCACTGATCAAACAATTGGATACTTGTTCAAAAAACATGCGGTCTTTTGGAAGTGACTTGGGATTATCGCCTTCAGCTAGAGCTAAATTAGCTATAAAAATGGCTCAAAGCGAGGATGATGATGAATGGACTTGATGTCATTATCATATTCAGAACTTGAAAAATGGTGGGCTGATTACAAAGAAGAACAAGCTTCATGGGGAGGCATCTTATTAGAACCATATCCTGAGCTTTTAACCACTTGGTATGCTGAACGATTGATTGATGGATCTATACCTGCGAGCAAAGAAAACATTCTTGCTGCTAAACGTCATGTATTAGATTTAGAACGGCAAGGAACAGAAGAATTTCCGTGGATTTTCGATGAAGAAATTGGACATCGTCCCATTCGTTTTATTGAAGATAATTGCCGCCCGACTGAAGGTGACTTTGACCGATTTATTTTGCAACCATGGCAACATTTTATCATCGGTTCGATGTTCGGATGGATTCATAAAGACACAGGAATTCGGCGTTTTCGTGAAGCTTTGACATTCGTTGGTCGTAAAAATGGAAAGACATCTCTTATCAGTGGGCTATCTGCTTACATGCTTGGATATGATCATGAACAAGGTGCCAATGTCTATGTGTTGGCTAATGCAAAAGATCAAGCCTCTATTTTGTTCGATAAAACCAAAGAAATGGTGAAACAATCGCCGCGTTTGGATAAAAAATATAAGCCGCAAAGATCCTTAATTAAAGATGAGGCTACTTTCTCTAAAATGGAAGCTCGAGCGTCTGATAGTAAAAAGCTGGATGGCTTAAACACTCATTTTGCGATTTTTGATGAAATTCATGAATTCATTAATTTCAAATTGATCAATGTAATAAAAAAATCTCGTGGTACACGAAGACAACCGCTGATCGTTTATATAACTACAGCTGGTTATGTTCTTGATGGGCCGCTTATGCAATATTATGACAATGCACTCGATTGTTTAGAACATCTCGAAGATGGGCTAGATGAACGGGTTTTTTATTTTGTAGCAAAGCTAGATGATGTTTCTGAAGCGGATGATCCAAGAAACTGGATCAAAGCTAATCCAAATATCGGATTAATGTCATTTGTTGATTTGGTAACTGATTGGAAAACAGAACGTAATAGTCCCCAGGAACGAGCGGACTGGATCACTAAGCAGTTCAATCTATTTTCTGACATAGACGAACTATCGTTTCTGGATATGCAGACAATCAATAAGAATAACAAAATAATTGATTGGGAAATGATGGAAGGTGAAGAATGTGTTGGAGGATATGATTTATCAGAAACACAAGATTTCACGTCGGCTAATTTAGAGTTTCCTATTTACGAAACTGGAGAAATAGCAGTTCTAGAACATAGTTGGATTTCGCAAGAGAGATATAACAACGACAATAATAAACAACGGTTGGATACTTGGATAAAATCAGGTGATCTAACTGTGACACCAGGCAGTTATGTCGATTACCAGTTTGTTTTTGACTGGTTTGTTGAACAATCAAAAAAATATAAAATACTGAAAATCAGATATGACAGGAGAAACAGTTTGATTTTGAATCGGCAAATGATTGACTACGGGTTTGTGATGGAAGAGGCTATTCAGGGCTTCACTACTCTTGGTGGTCCGATGAAAGATTTGAAAGAACGCTTTTTAGACGGAAAAGTAATTTATAACCAACAGAAAATTTTTAGGTGGTATCTTTCTAACGTGAAGCTAGTTCAAGATCGTAACAATAATTGGATGCCGACAAAGCAATCGAAGAATAGGAAAATAGATGGTTTTGCCGCTGTATTGAATAGTCATGTCAGCGTAGTTGAAATGTTTGCTACAAAATCTAAACAGAGCGGAACCATTGGTTTTATAAGCGTCAGAGAAATGATGAGGGGAGGTAAATAATGAATAAGTTTCAAAAAGTGGTTAATAGAGTAACTCCAAAATTTATCAAACAGGCAATTATAAAAGATTACTCAACTAGTAGTAATTTCAAGGCTTGGTTTGGTAAAACTTTTTTTGGAATAGAAAATTCAACTCTTGAAACCAATGAAAATATTTTTTCGGTCGTATCTCGTTTAAGTAATACATTGTCTAGTCTACCATTCAAAAAATATCTGAATTACGATCAACAATTTGATGAGTCTATGGACCGATTAATATATTTTCCTAACAAAAATCAAACTTTGGACCAAATAATTAATGTACTTGAAGTTAGCAGGAATACAAATGGAAACGGCTATGCTTTGATTATTAGAGATTTTAGAGGGCAATTTGATACATTGGTCCCTTTCAATCCAAACTATGTTGAGCCAGTAATTGAACAGGATAGTAAAGAATTATGGTACCAAGTGAATAACGATGGTAAAACTTTTTATTTTCATAATACTGATGTTATTCATGTACGACATATAGCGGGAAATGGTAATTGGAAGGGAATAAGTCCAATCCAAGTATTGAAAAATTCAAATGATTTTGATAAAGCGGTTCGTGAATTTTCTTTAAAAGAAATGCAATCCTTACGAGATTCATTCATTTTAACTTATGCCACTAGCGTTGATGAAGAAAAAAGAAAAGCCGTAGTGGAAGATTTTAGACGTTTCTATGAAGAAAACGGTGGCGTGCTCTTTCAAGAACCAGGTGTGGCTATTGAAGAAATGAAACGGAACTTTGTAGCAACTGATATGAAGATCACTGAAGAAATTACTCGAGACCGTATTGCTAATGTCTATAACGTCCCTAGTATTTTCTTGAACTCTGACAGTAGCAGCTTCTCATCAAATGAACAGTTGATGCAACTATTTGTTAATATGACACTTACTCCGATTGTGAAGCAATATGAAAGAGAGTTTAATAAGAAAATACTTCAAAAAAACGAAAGAATAAAAGGTTATTATTTTAAATTTAACATGATGGGATTACTTCGTGGAGACAGTGATGCACGTCAAAAGTTTTACCATGGCGGAATACGCGATGGTTGGATGTCTCCTGACGAGGCAAGAATGTTAGAAGAAATGCCTCCACGAGGTGGAAAAGCTGCTGATCTATGGATTTCAGGTGATATGTATCCGCAAGAAATGGATCCAACATTAAGAAAATCGAATAAATCTAGTGAAACAGACGTAACTAAAAATAGTTAGGTCTTTTTTATTTTGCCTTGAAAGGAGGGTTGAAATGAAAAAGTTTTGGGAATGCAAACAGTCTGCTAATCAAAATGAAGCAGATGTTTTTATATTTGGAGAAATTGTCTCCTTCAAATGGGACGACACAGACACTACTGCAGCAAGTTTTCAAAAAGATTTGAAGGAGCTTGGAGAAGTTAGCCAGATTAATCTTCACATAAATTCACCAGGTGGTTCTGTTTTTGAAGGAATTGCAATTGGAAATATGTTGCGACAGCACAAAGCACGTGTTGTAGCTCATGTGGATGCTTTAGCGGCATCAATTGCCAGTGTGATTGTAGCAAGCTGTGATGAAGTCATTATGCCTGAGAACAGCATGTTAATGATCCACAATCCTTGGACAATTTCAATGGGAAATGCCAAAGCGCTACGTAAACAAGCAGATGATTTGGACAAAATAGCTGAATCTTCTGTAGTTACGTATTTAGCAAAAGCTGGTGAAAAGTTAACAGAAGAAAAAATAAAACAAATTATGGACGAAGAAACTTGGATGTCTGCTCAAGAAGCATACAATTACGGTCTTTGCGATGTGGTTGAGTCAGCTAATCAAGTTGCAGCTTCAATCAGTCAAAAACTGTTTGAAACGTATCAAAAAGTTCCAGAAAAACTTTTGGACTCTAGACAAGAAGACTCGAGAGACCAAGAAAAAATAGAAAAAATCGTTAAACATGCAAAACAAAACAAAGCCTTGATAGGCACAATTCTAGGAGGATTATAAATGAAAACACTGTATGAATTAAAACAAGATTTAGCTACATTAGGACAGCAAATTCAAAAACAAAACGATACGATTATGCAAAAAGCAACAGATCCAGGGACGAGCGCTGAAGAGTTAGTTCAAATGCAAAAATCAAAAGATGATTTACAGCAACGTTTCGATATTATCAAAACTCAACACGACCAAATGGAAGCAGAACAAAAGGCTAATTTGTCAAAAGGACAATTTACTACTTCTGAAAATCCTAAACAAAAAGTAATTGATGCAAAAGCAGAATTGATTCGCAAAACCATTGCAAAAGAAGCTGTTCCATCAGATGTTTTACAAGTATTAGGCGATGATGATGCATCAAAAGGTGGGAAATTCTTACCTAAAACAGTAGCTACCGACATTATCTCTGAACCGATTGTAAAAAATCCATTAAGAGATGTTTCAGCTATCACAAATATTCCTAATCTAGAAATTCCAAAAGTTTCTTTCACATTGGATGATGATGATTTTATTGCAGATATGGAGACAGCAAAAGAACTGAAAGCAAAAGGGGATACAGTAGCTTTTGGACGTCATAAGTTTAAAGTTTTTACTGGTATTTCTGAAACTATCTTAGCTGGAACAAATACGAATTTAGTTTCAACCGTAGAGCGTAATTTACAGTCTGGTGTAGCTGCAAAAGAGCGTAAAGTTGCGTTTGCTACAACTCCTAAAACTGGCGAAGAACATATGAGTTTTTATGACGAAACGGAAGTAAACATTAAAAAAGTCGAAGGTGAAGATTTATACAAAGCAATTAAAGCTGCTATTGCTGATCTACACGAAGACTATCGTGAAAATGCAAAAATCATGATGAAATATGCCGATTATTTAAATATCATCGAAACCCTAGCTAACGGAAGTGCCACTCTTTATACAGCACAACCTGAACAAATTTTAGGTAAACCAGTAATCTTTACTGATGCTGCTGTTACCCCTGTTATCGGAGATTTTTCATACTCACACTTTAACTACGATATCGGTGCGACGTACGAACAAGATAAAGACGTGAAAACAGGTGTTAATTTGTTTGTTGTCACAGCATGGTTCGATCATCAAATCAAACTAGCGTCAGCATTCCGTCTAGCTACGATAAAAAAAGTGTAGCCCCGGCAGTCGTCGGGAAAGTGACCCCGACTGCAGATGGGGCAACTATCGAACTTAGTTAGGCGGTGTATTCATGATTCTAGATCCTAAAAATGAACAAGATTTAGAAGAAATCAAAGAGGCGATTCGTGAAGATTTTTCTGACGATAATACCGGTATTAAACGATCTGCGGCAGCTGCTATTGCATACATCAAAGGAGCTATCGGACAAGATAAGCCTTCTTTTTATGAAACAGACAACGATTACACAGATCTTTTAAACCTTTCTATCTTGATGCTGACGGATCATTACTATCATGCACGCTCAGCTACCATTGAAACAGCGAATGCAACTGGGGGTTTAAGAGAGTATGACCTAGGGTTCAACTCTCTTATTCTTCAACTCAAAGCGAGTTATAAAGTATTCAAAGAAGGTGAGTTCACTGAAAAGGTCTAGTACAAGAAAATTAAATACAAAAGTTTTCTTTTATCAATATAAACCTTCAAATGGGCCTGAACCCGGTAATGATGAGGAAAAAATATTGTATAAAACAAGAGCTGAAATATACGATCCATCAATGAAGGACCTTGAAGTTTTGAATGGATTAGATAGTAAGTTGGCTGTCACTCTGGTGATGCGTGATCCGAGAAAAAAGTATACTCCGGACAATAAAGATTTCGCAGAAATAATTGATTACCGATACTCCGGACTCAGATGGAATATCGTGGAAGTACGACATGATTTAGCCTCGAATGAGTTTGTCACACTTTTATTAGCGGTGATAAACGATGAGTAACGCAAAGTTTGAAGGCGTTCAAGAAACAATCCAAGCTTTAGAGAAAAAGTTTGGAGAAAAGAAAACTAAGACATTAACAAAAAAAGCAATCAATGTTGGCGCTGAAAAAGTAGAAAAACAGTTGCAAACGGACATGACCGTTTTTAAAGACAAAGGTTATACGATCGATGAGGTTGTTCGCAAGAACGCTACGTATAGAGATTACAAGGCAGAAGCTGAAATCGGTTGGAATGGTCCACATCAACGATATAGAATCATTCATTTGAATGAATGGGGCTATACACGAAAAGGCAAACAAATTAGACCGAGAGGATTTGGTGTAATAACAAAATCGCTTAAGAATTCCGAGCCGTTGTACTTTGATGCTGTAGGGGAGGAGGTTAAAAAGAGTTTATGAAAGATATGCTTAATATCATTTATGAGGCTCTTTGTTTGAATGAGTATATTCATTCAATGACCTACAACGAGAATACCGAGCAATACCGTATTAAATTTTATGAGCAACCTGAAACCGCCGATAAAACAGGTCCAATGATCACAATTCGTCCTGTAGATACACCTAACGAAGCGTACCACGGAAGTAACAAAGAGCTTTCTGTGGAGCATATGATACAGATTGACGTTGAATCGAAATATAGAGCAACATGTAAGCAGATTCAATATGAGATAAAAAAAGAGATGAAAAAACTAGGCTTTGGCCAAATTTCCGGGCAAGGGTTAGATGAATACTTTTCTGAAACAAAACGCTTTGTAGACGCGCGTCGTTACGAAGGAAATACAAAAATTTACGATACCAAATATTAGAAATTAAGACACGAAAATAACGTGTCTTTTTTTTATTACCCAAAATTAGGAGGAAAATTTTATGACTTTAGTAGGATTCAAAAAAATGACAATCGGGGTCTTTGACAGCACAGGGAAGATTCCAGCAGCAAATCTATATGTAATTGAAGGCAAACAAGACGAAGGAGCAACTGTATCTGCTGAAATCAGTGGGCTATCAAAAGAACCATCAAAAGTTTACGGATCGAACATCGCTTACTATGTCTCTCAAAAAGGAACAGGCGATGTTTCAGCTACTTTTGGATTGTTAGATTTACCAACAGAAGTAAATGACAAAATTCTTGGTTACAAAACCGATACAAACAAAATCAGCTTCTTGGGAGAAGATACTGAGCCACCATATTGTGCAATTTTGATGGAATCGGAGGATTTGAACGGTGATACAGCAATGCTTGCGATGTTCAAAGGAAAATTCAGTCGTGAATCTATTAATCTTAACACTACGACAAATGAAGCTTTCGAACCAGAAGCAGAAGAATATGTATTTTCAGCGATTGCCAATGATGTTGAAGGTGATGCTAAAGGCCAAACAGTCGCAAAATATGTTGGAGACGAAGAAGCTTCTATTACTGCTTTGAAAGAGATGGTATTTCCTGCAGCGGGGGAGTAACTAGCCCCGTTGTTGGAGCAATCACTCCCACTATTAATGGGGCAACAGTTGAATTAAGTTAGGAGGATAACTATGCCAGATACATTTAAAATCTATAAAAAAAATGGTACTGAATTTACAAAAGTCGCAGAGGGTGAAAGTCCACTTTCTATTACTGGAATTGCAGCAAATACTCAAGTTGCTAAAGGAGATTATCAAGCTACGCGTGTGGTCGGAGGTCAAGAATCAGTAAAAGTAGATATTCCTGCATTCACCACTCTTCCAATTTCAGTTACTGGTGTGACGTTGGATAAAACGACAGCTGAAGTTGAACAAGGCGGAACCTTAAAATTAACTCCTACTGTAACACCAGCAAATGCAACAGACAAAACAGGAAGCTGGAGCAGTTCGAATACAGCTGTAGCTACGGTTACTGGAGGCAACGTTACAGTAAAAACAGACGCTGAAGTTGGCGGAACTACAGAAGTTTCATTTACTACTACGGATGGCGGTAAAGTAGCAAAATGTACTATTACAGTTATTGAAAAAGCAGCGGGCTAGTCTTCGGACTAGCTTTTTTATTTGGAAAATAATGGAGGAATCTAAATGGCAAAAGTAAGAATTGAATTGAAAGAAGAATCAGGAAAGAAAGTCTATGAAAACATAGACACAACAGGGAAAGATTATCGAAAAGCTTTAGAAACAATCAAAAAGCTAAATGAAGACGGAGTAATGATTTGGAATCGTTTAGACATTTATTTGGATTTTGCTGTAGGTATCTTCAGGGATAGCAAATTGACAGCTGAACAAATTCTTGATGGCTTACCATCTGAGAAGGTAATGAGCACATTGGACGACATCCTAGGAGAAGTAATGGGGATTGAAAGTAATCCAGACCCAGACGCAAAAAAGTAACACCCGAAGAAGCAGAAGAAATGTACTTAAACCTATGCAGAGAGTTAGTGAAAGCGGGATGGTCACTATCTGACATAGAAGATAATTCCTTTGAAATGATGATGAAAATTGCGTGCACTTCGCCTAAGAAAGAGAAACAAAAAGAAGTTGATCTTAAAGACTTCTTGAAATCCATGTAGAGAGGAGGTAAACATATGGCAAATGGAAAACCTTTAGGCAATATGATTATCAAACTAGACTTAGACAGTTCAGCTTTTTCAAAAGGTCTAGCCGGAGCTAAAAACGCTGTTAACCATCAAATGAAAGCAATGAAATCACAGATGCAAGTAATGAACTCTTCAGGAAATTCTCTCGGTGCTTTACAAGCAAAATACAATGGTTTAGGCGGAGTTCTACAAGCAAATGAAAAGCAAGTAGAATTGCTCACTAAGGCTTATAAGGATAGTTTTGACTCTAACGGAAACGCTACTGCTTCGACTGCTAAATACGCTAATCAATTGAATCAAGCAACAGCTAGATCAGCAAGTTACGAATCTCAGATGAAAACAACTGTTGGACAGATTGCTCGGATGAAAGTGGAAACGGAAGGGTTTACGGGGAAACTAAAGGCTAATTCTGATGTATTGATTAATTCTGGGAAAAAAATTGAAGCCTTTGGTAAAGGAGTTTCTGGGATAGGATCTGCCCTAACTGTTGGAGTAACAGCTCCAATAGTGGCAGGCGCAACTGCTGTTACTAGTGCAGCTATTTCATGGGAAAGTGCTTTTGCAGGTGTAAAAAAGACAAATGATGAAGTTGTAGACTCGAATGGAAACGTAGTTTATTCCTATAGCGACTTAGAGAAAGGTCTGCGTAATCTTGCCACCCAATTACCTGGTAGCCATCAAGAAATAGCAAATGTAGCCGAAGCAGCCGGGCAATTAGGTATAAAGACTGAAAACGTAGTTAGCTTCACTAAAACGATGATAGACATGGGTGAATCGACTAATATGTCGGCTGAAACTGCGGCAACTTCTTTAGCACGATTTGCTAATATTACCCAAATGTCTCAAAAAGACTTTGATAAATTAGGATCAGTCATTGTTGATCTAGGTAACAATTTTGCTACAACCGAATCAGAAATCACTGAAATGGGATTGCGGTTAGCGGGAGCTGGTAAACAGATTGGAATGAGCCAAGGCGAAATTCTAGGATTTGCTACTGCTCTATCTTCTGTTGGTGTCGAAGCTGAAGCGGGTGGGTCTGCCTTTTCGAAGGTCATGATCCAGATGCAACTAGCTGTAGAAAAAGGATTTGGCGCTTTTGATCAGCTGAAACAGATGGCAGAAGAACAAGGTGTTCCGTGGGTTAATTTAGTAAATGCTGTGAGAGACGGTGGAAAATCGTTAAAAGCAGTATCAGAGCAAATGGGATTCACTTCATCTGATTTAAAGAAAATGTATAAAGAAGCGGACAATTCGAAAAGTTCGCTTGAAAATTTTGCGAATGTGGCAGGTGTTACAAGTGAACAATTCCAGAAGTTGTTCAAGAGTGATCCTTCAGAAGCAATCATCAAGTTCATTCAAGGGCTGAAAGATTCAGAAAAACATGGTACTTCAGCAATCAAAGTTCTGGATGACATGGATATAAAAGAAGTTCGACTACGCGACAGTTTATTGAGAGCTGCAAATGCTAGTGACATATTCAAAGGAGCAATTGAAAAAGGAAACGGCGCGTGGAAACAAAATACAGCTTTAACAAATGAAGCTAATAAAAGATACGAAACAACTGAATCAAAGCTAAAGATATTGAAAAACGAAGTGATTGATACAGCAATCGATCTTGGAGGTCCATTTGTAGACGCGTTGCGTGATGGTCTAAATGTATCGAAACCATTGATAAAAAACTTAGGGAATATGGCGAAAGCTTTCTCAGCTATGAGTGATGATCAACAAAGAAACATTATCAAATGGGTTGGATTAGCAGCAGCAGCTGGTCCAGCGCTGAAGCTTTTAGGAACTGGTACTTCAGTAATAGGTAAAGTTACTTCAACTACTGGAAGATTGACGAAAAGCCTTGTTGATTTAGCAGCGAAAGCAGCAGAAAAGAAGGCTATGGATGCCTTTGCATCGTCGGTAACAACAGCTGGTGCTGCAGCTGCAAAGACAGCAGGAGCTGGAGGTATTGGCGGGTTAGTCCCTATGATGGGAAAAACAGCTAGTGCTGCAAGTACTGCTGCGGGCGCCAGCGGAATAGGCGCAATGACAACGTCACTAGGTTTGTTAGGTCCTGCTCTACTTGGTATTGTTGGCGTTGGTGGCGCACTGGCAGTTGGCTATGGAGCATGGAAATTATTTGGTGAAGAAGCTTGGAATTCCTCGCAAAGAGTAAAGCAATGGGGAACAGATGTCGGTGAGGAGATAGATAGTACTCTTGACGGAGTACAGAAGAATATTGAAGGTGCAAATGGTCAATTCGGTCTTCTCAAAGAGGGTTTTACTGTTGATGATGCAAATAATATGGCGGCTAATTTCGCAACCGCTGGAACATCTTTGGAAACATCTTTAACGGGTAGAATAAAGGCATTAGACGATGCACTAAAAGGGCTACCTCAATCAGTTCAGGATGCCATGAAAGAAGTAGCTGAATCAGAAGAAGAAACCTTAGGGCAATCTCTTTCTAAAATAAAAGACAACAATGAAGAAATAAAAAAAATCAGAGAAAGAGCCGCAAATCAGAACAGAGACTTGACTGTTTCAGAACTACAACAGATACAGGATCTAATGAAAGGAACTTCTCAAGCGTATGTGGATACGCTCGATGTTTCTGCTAAAGACAGAAAAAAGATACTATCAGCCATGAATGGTGATGTTGCACAAGCTACAGAAGAAGAAGCGAAGACGTGGTTACAATCTTTAGCGAAACAAAAAGCTGCAACTACCGAAAATTATAGACAAATGCTTGAAGAAAAAAAGGCGGCTTTAAAGGAAAAGGGAGTAAGCAAAGAATTCATTGATGCATTAGAAGATGAAATGAATGATTACATCAAAACTACAAATCAAGGATTCGATAGCCAAATAGCTGCTATAACAAATAAATATCCACAATTGATTAACGAAGTGAGTTTATCAAATGGTCAATTATTTAGCAAAACGGCAGCTGCTATGGACAATACTGGTCAGTATACAAAAGTTTTTCTCGAAAGTAATGAAAAGATTTTAGCCCAAGCGAAGAAAACATCGGATGAAATAGCAGATAATGCCGAAAAAAATGCAGAACAACTTGGTATGGTAGCTGATGAGGCTACGCATGCTGGATCAACTTGGAATGGCTTAGTTTTAGACGAAAAAACAGGAAAAGTAAAAACTAATGTACAAGAAGTAGTGAATGAAGCAACGAAGGATTTCACTAAATGGAATGAATTGAAACCTGTTGTTCATGATGCGAAACTAACAACGAATGCAAAAGATGTCATTTCCATAGCGGCAGTACAAAATGGCTATTGGGATGATATGGAATGGAAAGAAAAAGAAGCATTATTAGAAGATGAGTGTTCTAAAAATGTATACAAGGCTTTAGAAAATGCTGGTAAATGGAATGAGTTAGATATTCCTTCTAAAGAAGCAATCCTAACTTCAAATACTCCTGAAGTTATGGGTGAAACTCTCATGAATTTGGGATTATGGGATACTTACAAACTTCAAGTGAAAGATTTAGATTTGAATGCGTATAAAGTATACGATGCTATCGATGGATCAGAAGAAAAATTAAATAGTTGGGCTCAATTAGATAACCCCACAAAAGAATTGTTATTAGATAACTCAGATTTTTCTACAAAACTTTTTAATTCCGAAGAAATGTTTAAACGTTGGAATCAGTTATCATCTAATGCAAAGTTTCTTTCGGCTAATAATACTAAATTTACAGAGGTTCTTTTATCATCTGACAGAATGTGGAATCAATGGGTAAACCTTCCTGATAATGAGAAAAGATTACTTGCAGATAACGAAGATTTAGCTACCACTGTTTTATCTTCAGAAGAAATATACGGAAGATGGACTCAATTACCAGATAATCAAAAATATATGTTAGCTGACAATACTGACTTAGCAAACAAAATATTCGCTTCAGAAGAATCATGGAATGCATGGAAAGCAATTCCAGACACAGTTAAAAACTTGCTTGGTAATAATATTGATTTACTGGCTAAAGTGAAAGACGGGACTGTAAGTGTAGAAGAATATAACAAAGTTATGCCACTTCTTAAAACTCTATATGGAGATAACGTTAATTTAAAAGAGGCAATCAGTGGGGCTAAAAGCTCTATAGAGAATTACAACAAAAATATTTTTCCTAGTGATAAAACTGCAGTAGGACACGATGAGGCTTCACAAGCTGCTAAAGATGCATTTGAAGCGTTCAACATCTTCCAAACAAAAATACCAGATAAAATTACTAAAACTGTATCAGCTGACTTTATAGGTCCTATGCCGAAAAATGCGAAAGGAACAAACTTCCATCCTGGCGGAGCAGCTATGGTAAACGATCAAAAAGGGCCTACTTATGAAGAGCTTATAACCTTGCCAAGCGGAGAAACTTTTATACCTAAAGGACGTAATGTCGTTTTAGACTTACCAAGAGGTTCGAAAGTACTGAACGCCACTAAAACTAAACGTCTAGTGCCTAAATATGCTGATGGTATAGGAAACATAACGACGGTTTCATCTACGCTAAACTTAGATGCTTTAATTTTAGCTATTAACGAGCTAACGACGGTATTGAGAACTCAACTGATGGCAGGAACGACTGATGCTAAAGATACTAAACTATCAGATGAAACAAAAGTTGCCGATCCGATTATTCCGGACAGTCTTTCTGAAAAATCAGATCAGTATCTAGGAATTGGAGCTCAATGGTTAACTAATCTAATGAATGGTTGGAACTCAGCGGTTCCTCAATATATGAATAGTGAAATGGTTTTTATTACAAACTATCTCAATGCGCTAAAACTTCAAAACAATCCTAATTATACGCAAGGAGCAACATGGAATAAGAACTTACTGAATGGATGGAATAGTTTAACTGGGACCTTTATTGCTACAATCAATTCATTTTGTAATCAAGCAATGGTCACGCTTAGAAACTACAACACTCCTATGTACAACAATGGCCGAACGTGGCAGCAAAATAATCTTAATGGTTGGAATTCATTGTATGGATCATTCATAGCCCGTGTAAATCAGCTTGGTAACGATTCGATTAACAACCTTCGTTCTAAAAGTGGTGGTTTTTACAATGCAGGGACATTCTTGTTGCAATCTTTAATAAACGGAATGAATTCGTTAGGTAATTCTCTTTCTACTACAATGAACAATGTCGCTAATACAATGGTTGGTGGTATAGGCAAAGGAGTTAATGGCGTCATATCGGGAGTTAACTATGTGCTTAAGGAAGTCGAATCAAGTAAGAATATCGGAAACTGGCCAATTCCACAATACGCTAAGGGAACTGATGGACATCCTGGTGGACTTGCTATGATTAATGATCAAAAAGGCCTAGTTCACGAAGAATATGTTCAGATGCCAGATGGACGTAGTTTTATTGCCAAAGGTAGAGATCTTCTTGTTAATTTGCCTAAAGGTGCTCAGGTCTTAAATGCTTCTTTAACAAAGAAATTAAAGGAACGTTTAAATATTCCACACTACGAAAAAGGTATTGGCAATTTAGATATTGTTGATTTGTTAGATGATGAAAAAAGAATGTTAGAATTCTTAACTAGCAAAGTTGATTTTTCAGGCATTAATGAACCATGGCTTGATATGACTAAATCAGGAACGTCATTAATGTCCAAAGCTGCAAATACAATGCTTCAATCAAAATTAAGTGAATTCTTCACTCATGGCAATTTTGATGGTGCAGTAAATGCCAATGGTGTTTATCAATATTTAGTTGATGTGGCACAGAAAGTAATGGGTAAGTTCCCCGGACTTACAGTAACTTCTGGATATCGAGCAGGAGATGCCTACTATCACGGAAAACGGCAAGCTATCGACTTGGCTTATCTAGGTATTTCTGGAGATCCGAGATATACAGCAGCAGCAAATTACGCTTTTGAAAAATTCCCTTCAAAAATTGCGTATGTCATTACGAATGGACGTGTACGTGACCGCATGGGATTATCTGGAACAAGGTCAAGCGGACAATGGACGAATTGGCCAGATGGCGATCACTTCGATCATATTCATTTAAACGGTTCGATGGGGTCTGGCGATATATTCAATGGAGGAGTTGGAGGAAGTGGTGTTGCACGCTGGCGTTCTTATGTGTCTAAAGCATTGAAAATGAATGGATTACCAGCTACAGCAGCTTATATAAATGCCTGGATGTCCCAAATCCAAACGGAATCTGGTGGTAATGAGAAAGCAATCGGCGGCAATGATGGACTCGCTGAAGGCAATGCAACAGGATTACTTCAAACGAAACCCGGAACTTTTGCAGCTAACGCTTTTCCTGGTCACGGAAATATTATGAACGGATTTGATAACATGTTAGCAGCAATCAATTATGCTAAGAAACGTTACGGAGTTGCAGGTATGTTGCAAGTTATCGGGAAAGGACATGGATATGCCAATGGCGGATTAATTACCAAAGACGGACTATATCGAGCAGGAGAAGGAAATAAACCAGAAATGGTTATTCCATTGACAAGAAAAACAAGAGCTATTGAATTGATGGGTCAAGCATTAGCTTTCCTTTCTGGCGATGACAAGAAAGGCTCCAACACTGCAAATACAGCTGATAATTCAGCAGAGCTTGTAACTTTGATTAAACAGCAACAAAAACAGCATAATGAGTTAATGATGATTCTTAGAGCGATTCTTGGAAAAGATTTAAGTCTCAAGTCTTCTGACATTGGGCAAGCTGCTAATCATTATATGGGCTCTGATTTGAATAAACTTCGATATACGAATGGAGGTGTTTGATAATTGTTTTACAAATTACAGTTCAATCAAAATGGGAAGTTGTTTGATCCGCAAAGAAAAGAAAAAATTGTATGTAAAGAAATCAAACGTCAAGCACCAGTGTATGAAGTGAATTACGAAGATTTTGAAGGGACGAACGGTAGCAGAGAATCTAATGCTAGTTTTCGTCCTTTTGAATTAGTGCTGACTTTTGATATCTTTTACAAAAATAAGCATGATAAAGAACTGCTATTAACAGAGTTCTATGAGCTAATTTTTGTTGGTTATCAATATTACATTTCCTATGATTTAAGCCCAGGGAAAAGATTTAAAGTAAATCCAACAAATTTCGAAATTACTGAGGAAGAGAACGATTATTCTACGATAGAAATAACCTTTAATATTCCATCAGGGAGTGCTGAATCCATCACCACTACTTTGTCTGATTTTAACCTAGAGGAAGAATGGCAGTTCTCGCAAGGTCTAGTGGCGGAAGATTACAAGTATACGCATCAGACTAGTCACTTCATTATTTACAATGCTGGAAGCTTTGAAATTGATCCACGTGAACATTATCTGCGGATCGCATTAGAAGGAGAATCAGAAGGAAATGTGACGATTTTCAATAAAACAACTGGCGATCGATTTATTTACTATCCAGCACTTTCTACGAATCTCGGACAGACATTAGTCTTGGATGGCGTGATTCCAAAATTGAACGGTGTAAGTTGTGGAATCAATACGAATCACGGTCTGATCAATTTGGTTGAGGGAGTCAATGAAATCGAGATCCAAAATATTACTCGCGTGAAATCTTCATGGGATTTCCGTTTCTTATATAAGTAGGTGATTGAGTGACTGATTTAATTATTCGAAATTATGAACAAACCAAAGAAGAAATCCTTGTCGACTATGACAAGGGTTCTTTTTATGAAAATTGGCAACAAAATGAAACGTGGGAGATCGGCTTTACCGTTACCAGCAATTCTTTGAATCAAGAAGTATTTGATTTAGTCGAATACGAGTCTTCTGTTTTCTACAACGGACAGGAATTTGTAATCAAAGAAATGACTCGCAAAGCACTTGGACAGTTGTTAACGAAACAAGTAGTTGCGACACATATCTATTATACCGTTCAAGATGGCTATCAGTACAACACAGTAACTGGTGCGAGATCTATTAGTCAGTTACTCACGCATGTATTTAGTGCAGGTAGTCGCGGCTTTACATGGGAAGTCATTGATCCAAATAAGAAATTTCTTACAGTCGAACAAGAAAACTTCGGCAATGCGAATTACTTGAAGCTGATCAATGAGATTCTGTCTGACTATAATGCAGTCGTGATTCCGAATAATAAACATCTAACGTTCTATCCTGCTAGTGAGTACGGCCAGCGGACGGAAGAACAGATTCGCTATAAATACAATACAGATGAAGTGTCATTCGATATTGATACGTATTCTTTGAAGACGCAAATCAAAGGTTATGGAAAGTTGAAGGATGGCGCAAATACTGAGAATCCTAAAGATAGTGACTATAGATTTACTCCTATCACTTACACAAGTCCTGAATCACAGAAGTGGGGAATCAGGATACAAGATCCTGTTAAAGACGAGCGGTATACCGTATCAGGGAACATGCTCGAGCGGTTAAAGACAGACTTGCAAGACTATCCAAGTATTTCGGGATCCGTAACCTTGAAATGGAAAATCAGTCCCAACAAAGGTGATCACGTTCCATTCATTTATGAACCTTTGAATATCAATACGTACATTCAAGTGGTAGGAATCAAGACGTATCCAGCAATACCAAATAAGCCACCAGAAATCACATTGAGTAACACAAAGAAAACAATGACGTCGATACTCGCTGAAATGGCACAGAAAGGAGTGATTTGATGGGGTTATTAAAATTAATTAGTAATCGTATTTCTGCAGAATGGAAAGAGAAATTTAATAAAAATATTGACTATCTCAATGATCTTGAAAAGAAATTGTCTGATCAAGACAAATCAACGAACAGTCGTATTGATAATCTCGTAATCAACTCGGGCGGGGATTCGCCAAACGAAGTAGTGGATGCACGGGTAAATAATAGAGGAGAAACCTTTCCTACGTTACACGGCAGATTGGTAGAACATGAAAACCTAACAGATGAACAAATTAGTGAATTAATTACAAATGCCGCTAGTCAAAAAGCACAAGTGGAGCAATTAAACAAAGCAGTCCAACAAATCATTGGAGGGTATAACGAGCCCATCAATATTTATGTTTCAAAAGATGGAAACGACCAGACTGGAGATGGATCCCAAGAGAAACCATTTCTCACGATCCAAACTGCAGTTAATTCAGTTCCGCTCATTACTACTTCATCTGTCACCATTTGGATTAGTGATGGGGTGTATTTGGAAGACGTAATTGTCAACGGTTTAACGTTTAGATCGTTTGTCATACGTCCTTTAAACGATACCAGAACATTAGACCCTCAAGTATCTGATTGTCCAGTTAAAGTTAGAAGTATTATGTTCGCAACGTGCACTGGCTATTGTCAAATCGTTGGAATGCAGATCGTTGACACTGCAAATTCTCCACTTTTTCAAGGAAGACAGTATGGAATTGTCAATGAACAGAGTGGCTATATGGCTATTAGTCAGTGTAAATTTGCGGAGAATACTAAATCATTGGCATATAACGCTGTATACGTAGGTGGGACTTCTAAGATGAATATGTATGGTTCAACAACATTCATTAATCAAGACATAGCTGTGCAAGTTCGTCTGCTATCAGAGTTTAGTGTGGGCGACTTGAAGGGTTCAGGCAATAACATTGGGGTGTACGTTGATGCAGCAACTGCTAGATATGCCAAGCTAGCTGCAGGATTTGCGACAATTGAAAATAAAATTATTGGCAGAGGTTTGATTATCAATAATGGGCAGGTGTTAAGTTAATGGTTTATAAAATGAATGAATCGATCATTGTGATTCAAGCAGAAGCCACTAGTCCAAATAGGACGAATGTTGTTTTTTGGTCGCATGATCGAGGAACAGCTAAAATGCTTTTTCAACTGCAAAAGGATTATGTTAATCAAACATTAGCTGAAGGAACGGGCGTGAGAATTTCAAACACCGTTTCAGGAACAGAAAACAATATAGTATATCGATCAGAAGGATCAACTATTTATCGTGCCACTGGCGCTTCGATCAGCGGTACCACGATGGAATCTAAAACTTATGGTGGGCAGGTGTTCGCAGGATGAACGAAGATAACAAGATTTTTAAAACAAATGAGATTTCGATTGAGATCAGTCCAGTCGGGGAAGCTATTCAAGCTAAAGACATTCAGTATTTTTCGTATGATGAGAATAGCGGCCTCCAGCTGATCCATATTTTGATGGAAGGCAAGCCGCTTGATTTACCCAACGGAACAGAAATCCGACTTTCTGCCGTCAAACTCAATAATCAAAATCAAAAATTGATCTATACTCCTGAAATTGTTGATCCTCTGAAGGGAATCGTCTCTTTCGTTATCCCACGAGAGTTTTTAGGATATCAGGGGCAGATTCGATGCGGGCTATATATCAATTTTTCAAATAATCAAACGATGCACGTTGGGTATTTTTATATCAACATGGGGGTATCCGATATTGACACAAACCTAACGGAATTCACCGAGGATTTTTGGCAAGGATGGAGCGAATTTGAGGCTGGTTCGACTGCTAAAATGCAAGAGTTAGAGCGACGAATTGACGAGCAAACGGAAATTTTTAATAACGCTGATGTTTATAATAAGGCTGAAATTGAAGATAAGCTAGAACCGTTTGCACTTCGGACGGATATCGACACATTGGAAACTAAAAAAGCGGATAAAACGGTAGTTAATCAGCTCGAAATAAGCAAAGCAGACAAAACAGATCTGGCAAACTCAAATCAAAAAATTGATGAGCTTGCTGCTAATAAAGTTGATAAAGGCGGCGCTGGTCAAGTCACTTGGGGTATGATAGCCCAAGACGTACGAGAACAGATCTCTGGAGATAAAGTAGCGATAGTTGGAAAAGATTCGGTAAGCGGAATTGCTAATATTATTGATGGCAGTGTCCCATTAGCAGATCTAAGCAACGATTTAAAAAATAATCTAGCAGAGTTTGTTAACCAAGACTTAGAAGTACAAACCGGATTTTTAACGTATGCAAGTACGAATGTAAACACGTTAAATGTGAATTCCTTATATAAAACCGTAGTGTCGGAATGTGAACCGGGTCAAGTTTGGAGTTGTGATACGAAGGTAGATACTTCTGGGACATCTGCTGTCATTTTCTGGAAAGCGGATGGGACATTTTTAAGTGACCTGGAACGCACCACAGGTAAAACATATAAAAATTTCCAATTTTCCATCCCTGACAAAGCCTTTTATGTTTCTACGACGTCGCTATCTTCCGGAATAGTTCCTACTTTAAGATTAATGACACTAAAAAATATTCCGAATATGGAAGCAGAAATTAAAAATGTAAAGGACCGCTTGTTAATTTATGATACCCGAGACTTAGAAGTTAAAACCGGGTTTTTGACATATGCATCATCAAGTATTAATAGTTTAACCCCTCATAGTGGCTACCGAACTATCGTGTCGGAATGCGTTGAAGGTCAAACGTGGAGTCTGGATACAACGGTAGATGCGGATGCGCTTTCTGCTTGCATTTTTTGGAAACAGGACGGTACGTTTTTAACAGATTTAGATCGCGGTGCTGATAAAACATTTATTGGTTATCAAGTCTCAGCGCCAGAAAATGCCTACTTTATTAGCGTTACATCATTAGCATCAGGTGTCATGCCTGTTTTAAGATTGGCAGCGTCCGGAAATATTGATAGTTTAGATAAGCGTATAGTTAATTTAGAGTCAGAAATGGCCAATACTTTTAAAGACAAAGTAATAGTTAATTTTGGTGATAGTATTTACGGGAATACGCCAGCTCCAAATGATATATCCACTGTTATTGCTAGTAAATTAGGGGCGACAGTCCACAATTTAGGTTTTGGCGGATGCATGATGGCCAAACGTGCAGAAGGTACGGTTAACGGCGAGGAACAGTCTCAATACGATGCGTTTGGTATGCACGCGCTATCCTACTCAATAGCTAATGCCGATTGGACGGCTCAAGAAGCTGCGTTAGGTGCAGGAAACACTTTGCCTGCTTATTTTAGACCCGCTTATAATCGGGCCAAATCAATAGATTTTGAAAAAGTTGATATCGCTACAATAGAGTACGGCACTAACGACTGGACACATATAGCCGGTAGCTATCAGATCAATTTGGATAATCCGAATGATCCATATGATTTAACGACCTACAAAGGCGCTTTAAGATACTCGGTTGAAAATCTGTATCAAATTAATCCTAAAATACAAATCGTATTGACGTCGCCGACTTATCGTTTTTGGCTGAATTCTGACGGAACTTTTTTGGATGACAGCGACACAAGGCTTATCCGAAATCGAAAGCTTACGGATTTTGTACAAGCAATGCGCGAGGTGGCAATTGAGTACAAATTACCGTTTTTAGATAATTATCATGAGCTTGGTTTTAATAAGTACAGTCGCACTCAGTTTTTCTCGGGAACGGATGGCACACACCCAAATCCTGCTGGCAATTTTGTAATCGGATCTAAAGTTGCCAATTTTTTTAAAACAAATTGTTGGTAAATTTTATGGCAATCAGCTTAATCGCTGGTTGTCTTTTTTGTTGGTCCCAAACTAAAAAAATGAAAAGGAAAGTGAGCCTAATGGGTATGAAAATGATACTTTGGGCAGAAGAGATTGCTAAATAGCAGTCTCTTTTTATATTTTTCGGAAAAGAAGGTGAAGCATGTTAAATGTGGGAGAATTAGCGACGTGGGCTGGATGGGTAATGACAATTATTGGCTTAGTTGCATTTGTTGTCCGGCCAGTAATGAGTAATTTTACGAAAATAGCAGAAAACTTAACCAAACTTAGTCACAGCTTGGATCTGTTAAATAGAGATTTAGAAGCCAGCAAATCTGATCGCATTACTATTCATGAAGAACTAAAGAAACACGATGAAAGACTAGATACACATACAGAAAAATTGGTAGAACACACACAACAAA
Source organism: Enterococcus sp. H57 (assembly GCF_003112495.1). NCBI lineage: Bacteria > Bacillati > Bacillota > Bacilli > Lactobacillales > Enterococcaceae > Enterococcus > Enterococcus sp. H57. The sequence goes on along the minus strand of NZ_BEHC01000078.1, from coordinate 4,135 downwards.
TTAAAACTTTATTTAGAGAAAGATCTAGGTAAAAAGAAAGGAGTTAAGAAGAAATGATTTTACCCGATAAGTATTATCAAGTCATTAAATGGACAGTTTTAACAGTATTGCCAGCCGCTTCTGTGTTAGTAGCCACGTTAGGCAAAGCCTATGGATGGAATGGAACAGATATGACAGTGCTGACTATCAATGCAGTAGCAACATTTTTAGGTGTTATCACTGGTGTGTCGGCTTATAATTTGAAAAAATAGGAGGAAACAAATGAAAAAGAAAATTACTATTACTGCGATGAGCCTATTAATGGCTCTTTTTTTATTGCCAATTAATGGATTTGCCTATACGATTAACAATGAATTTAATTTGGGCCCAAACGAAGGTAGCTCACAAGTAGCAAATAATCAGTACATTTTACTGCATGAAACGGCTAATGAAACAGCAACAGGACGCAATGAAGCGCAGTATATGCAACGTTCATGGACTAGCGCTTATACTGCTTATATTGTGGGAGACGGCGGAATTGTTTATCAAGTCGGTCAACCTGGTTATGTGCAGTATGGGGCTGGTTCATATGCTAATGCCAACAGTCCTGTGCAGATTGAGTTACAACACACACATGATAAAGCAACTTTTGAAAAGAACTATAAAGCATATGTTGAATTGGCTAGAGATTCAGCAATAAAATATGGTATTCCATTAACATTGGATACTCCTTATAACCAACCAGGAATCAAATCGCATTTATGGGTAACGCAAAATATTTGGGGCGATCATATAGATCCTTACGGTTATCTTTCTGAAATGGGCGTAAGTAAAGAAAAATTAGCATATGATTTAGCTCATGGATTTATCGATGAAAATCCGACAACTTCTGAAAACAAGCCTGTCATTGATCCAACACGAGCTGGTGCAGCTAATCCGACTTTAACAGATGGAACGAATCATTCTCACATTGATCAGTTCGGAGAAATCGAAAACGCAAACTTACATGTGGCTGGATGGCACATTGCTAATTATAAATACGAGTACATTTTTATCATGGACTATAATACTGGGAAAGAACTAGCTAGAGCAAGAGCTGATGGGATTTATAGACCAGACGTAAATCAAGCTTATAATACTTTAGGAAATGTTGGTTATCATGTTTCTTTCAATATGCGTAATTTTCCTAACAAGAAAGTATACGTTATGATGCGTGCTACAAATGATCCAACAGGAAATACTAAAGGTGGAGTACAAGATTTTCATGACAAGCTTTGGTATTTAAATATTCCGAAACGATAAAAAATAGCCCCTCGTTGAGGGGCAGTACATATAGTTTTCAATATAGTTGCTAATATTGTTAGCTAATTTGTAAGCAAAAATGTTTACGAATTTAGATAGTAAAAATACAGTTTTTTCCTTATATACAGGCACTTTTACTATTGATCTACTGTCAGATAAGTTAACAAAATTGTTAACAAAATTAGCTAATTTGATTGACGTTCATGAATCTAAAATGCTATAGTTGGTTTGTAAGGTATTGAGCGTAAGTTTTACTACAAAAATTTTTTTGTACACTTTTTTATTGTTAATATTACTCAATTGGTGGAATTATATTTATGATAGGATATCATGGAACAAGTAAAGATTGTGCCACAAAAATTATTGAATCAAAAAATTTTAATATTGATAAATTTGTAATAACTGGAGATTTCAAGATTCAGGATCGTCAAAAAATGCCTAATGATTTTGGTTCAGGTATTTATATGTTCTTAAGTAATGAGCACTATGATGGTATAAAATGCGCACGTAAATATGCTAGTGTTTTTAAAGACAGACCTTCATCGGTGTTAGAAATAAATATAAATGATGATATAAGATGTCTTGATTTTGGAGATAAAAAAACCAGTGATATATTTATAGAATTGAGAGAAAAGATATTTGAGCGTATATATTACAACTATAAAATATCTGTGAAAGAAAGTGGAAGTAAGAAAAGAGCGAATTTAGACGGTATAATTATTGAGTTTTTGATTCAGCATAAATATAAAAATGAAATAGATGCTGTTATGGGAGAAAGCTATACTCCGTATTACAATGAAGACCGCAATATTTCTAATTTTCCAAACGGAAAAGAATTATGTTTGAGATGTAACAAATCTATATGTTGGGAATTATGTAAGGAGGTAAAATTATGACTTACAATAAAATTGTTTTAGATGAAAGTATCCTAGAATTAGATAGCTGGTTACCTCAGGAAGCAATCGATGCTTTAACAGAACTAGTTTATGATGTCGAAATAGACAGACGAGAATCAAATTTTGAAATTTTCAAGTTATCAGAAGCATCACTTGAGAGTATTAATCTACTAGTAACAAAAGAAAATTCAATTATTAAGGTAGATGAAGTACAATATTCTGAAGTTAAGAAAGAATCTGAATTTGAATATGGTATAGTGACACAGGAGGCTGCTTAATGGCTTCAATAATTTTTAAGGATTATATTATAGAAAGTTCAAATTATCGATCAAACCCAAACTTTGAAAAACCTCATGAAGAGTATGGATTAGTGATTGAAGAAGATATTAGTGCTGAAGTAGGAATAAAAGATGATAAAGGATATGTAAAAATTAAAGTTATATTAAATAAAGAAGATGATATTAAATATATAAATAATACACCTTTCTTTTTAGAAGTTGTTATAAGAGGAATATTTTCTCATGAGTTTGAAAAGGAAGAAAAATCTCAATTAAAAAGTCTTTTAGGTAGCAATGCATTAGCAATTCTGTATCCTTATCTTCGATCATATATAACATTTTTAACGGCAAACACAAATCAATTTCCAACCTACATTCTTCCAGTAGTAAATTTTGCAAAGTTGGTATCTGATGAGGAAAGAATAAGCTTCATCAGATTTGATGACTAAATAAAATAACGAAAAAACCGTATGTAATATGCGGTTTTTTATTGATTAAAAATATATTTGATTGAGGTGATGTTTATTCAGTTTGTGAGAATTTCAAAAGATTATCAGTCTCTAAAAAAACAACGTTATAACTCTAAATAAAAAAATAGCCCTTCATTTTTGAGGGGAAGTACATAATTATATTGAAAACTATAAAATCATTCGATAAAATAGTAATGTTA
>NZ_BEHC01000078.1:0-939 GCF_003112495.1 Enterococcus sp. H57 | reverse complement strand
TCACTATCACTCATAAATAGTCACACTCCAAGATATGCGATAACAGGTTTGTTGCCACACATTCTACTGGTTGATTGTTTATGGCTTTCCGTACTTAGCTCAGTTGGTCAGAGCAGACGGCTCATAACCGTCCGGTCGTAGGCTCGAGTCCTACAGGGTACATTAATGTAGCCATTTGAATCGTTCTGTGTTAGAATTTTTTGAAGAGTATTATACAAGCTAAAGCTTTTCTTCATTGCCACTCAAATGAGTGGCTTTTTTATGTATCCTTTTATGGATTAATGAAAGGATGTTTCACATAGTTATACTTCTGTATATTTGAAAAGTTTTACTTTGATTTTTAAATGGAAAGACATTTGGGTTATATTGTGAGATAATAATAAAGAAGAGTTTAAAGCGTTCCCCAAAAACCACTCCCCCATAAGTGTGTTACGCTTTAAACTCTTTTATATTTGAAGCCATTAAAAGCATACCATATAACTGTAAAAAATAATGGGAAAAAGACTTATAATTGGAGTGATAGTAATTAGTGACTTATTTTTGATTTTATAGCACTGATACTATAAAATATAGATATCATCATATTACACAATCTTAATACTAACTTAAAAAATATCTCCTTTCATAAGTATGGTGATAAAATCCGTTCCGGGCTACCTTTTTAGGTAGCCTACTTTAATCTTTATACCTTTCTGGATCAACAAAAGTATATTTAATGTAATCATAACGCCGATGATCGCTTCGAGCGTCTGGCACGTCAGTCACGATATCAAACAAAAAATATACGTCTTTCTTCATTCTAGTTTTTGCAGCAGGGATTTTAAAGTAGTTCTTATTAGAATAGTAATGGATAGGCTACAATTAACTAGACAGAAAAATTAAGGTGTGTAGACTAGAAGAAAACATACCAGGAGGAATTTTTATGTCTAAGAGAACACG
>NZ_BEHC01000077.1:0-258 GCF_003112495.1 Enterococcus sp. H57 | reverse complement strand
GAAATAAATATCAATATCATTCGTATTACTAATACTTTTCCAATTAGAGAATTCTTTTCCACAATCAAAGGTAATTGATTTGAAAAGATTTTTGAGTACGGATTGAAGCCATTCATTAATCGAATTTTCAATATCAACTGCCTTACGGCCTTCTGGTTTCAAGACGATAATGGCTTTTGAAAGTCGCTCAACGAGTGTGATGACGGCACTTTTATGGTGGATGCCGACAATCGTATCACCCTCTAAATGTCCAAATTC
>NZ_BEHC01000076.1:0-2561 GCF_003112495.1 Enterococcus sp. H57 | reverse complement strand
CCGAGGAGGCTCATTGTCAAGGACAATCGGAATAGCATACGGAAAGAAGTTCTGCACCTTATAAAATTTGTCAAAAAAACTGTTGCCATTCCAAATACCAGATAATTATACAGCGCAACAGTATATTGAAGATATTTACAATGTTAGATCTGAAATACAAAGAGTTCTAGATAGAATTGAAAATGAAATTGGTAAGATAATGATGGAAATGGAAAGATCGTGATAAAGTTTTTGTTACTATTTTTAATAATGCAGCAAAAAAATATTGCCACCATTTTGCCACCGATGACTGAGGTTTTCTCAGGTGTTTTGAAATGACCTAAAGATAGAAGAGATTATTTAGTTCCTTTATAACCTTTAATACTAGAAGCTTAGAGACTATCTTAGATTAATAGAGAATAGTACAGTTAGATTATTGCGAAAAGAAGCCTTCATGGCCGTTCTGAAAATGGATGAGGAAGAAAGTAAGAAGTAGCAAGGAATTTAGGAGTTTCTTAGCTTCCAAAATTTGTGAAATTCAAAAATATTCGCCCTATGTTCGCCCAAGTTTTTACTTGGGCGAATTTTTTGCATTTTAAATCAAAGATCTTTTCAGACGTTGGGCGAAAATATCAACAGCTTCATTTTTCATTTTTTTGGTTACATGTGCGTAAGCATCCATAGTAGTAACTAATCTAGAATTACCAACTCGAGCCTGGATTTCTTTTGGGTTTGCCACCGGATTGTTACCGGTGGCTTTTTTTGGTAAAATTCAAGAATTTTTTCTTAAATTCTCCATGATATCTATCGTTTCAGTTTTTATCTTATTTGTCACATGAGAATAGGTGTACATCTAATAATGCCTTGGATACCTTGGAATCAGTGGATGAGTTGGAAACAACTTTGGATTAATCAAAAGAATCCATGTATAAACTGAGTTATGCCGTTTAAGTTAGCGCAGAATCCCTAGCTATTTAAAAAATGGTTTGGCTAAGATCTCTCAAAAAGAGTATTTATTCAAATAACTTTTTAGAAAAATAATTAGGCTAGAAACAAAAGAAGCCAGCTACAAGAGCTGGAAAAGTTAATTTTTTGAATTCAGATAAATTAATATACAAATAAAAAATACTATCGAAAACACTAACCCAACTAAATAATTGGATAAAAAAAGGGGATCAGAATCTGAATCATCCCAAATCTTGATCATGAAATAGATAAATGGGAGGAATGAGACGACCAATAAACAATCTTTTTTACGCCATATTTTCAAACAACTTAGAACAATAATTTTATATGCACAAGTAACCCAGAATAAGATTTTACTAATAAATAACAAAGTTATATCCTCTTTATTTTTTCTCTTTCCCAATATATTTATTTTATCACTATTTATTTATTATGAGAAAGAAATGAGACTAAGGGGAGAAGTCACAACAAAGTTTCTGAAGAAGAAGTATATAAAATGGCAAATCGGCGTGTTGTTAATGCGAGTGAGGCTATTCGTAAGTTTGGATTTCTATATTGGATAATGATCGTCAATGGGAGGGAACGGAATAAAAATAAAAGACGGATTTTACGATAGTAGTCATGGTATTGATGGTTAAATACTAGATATGCCGATAAAGTACCCTAATTAATTCGGATTGAAAGAATGATGAAATGCGATAGACAGCAACGGTTGAAAAATAGTAAGAACAATTAGGAAGAGTTGAAATTCACATCCTTGTTTTTACTATTTCCGTTGCTGTCTATCAATTTATAAACATCAAAGTTATGTTTACTTAAAATATATCAATTGCTTATTGTCAAAGATAAATATAATACGCATCAGCTTCCGAAGTAACAGAATTTACCTTATGGAGTCCTTCTAATTTGATGTGGAGTTCATTGGCAACTTCTTCAATATATTTGTTAAATATCCTATTTTCTAATTTTAAATAATTAGCAATCTCTATAGAAATAACTTTTTTACGTTCTTTTCCTATAAACTGAATATTAAAATTCCTTATAACGTTGTTTCTATCACTTTCATTAGGAAAGCTACTTCTCATTGATACATATTCTTTTATAGATGCAAGAGTGCTTTTTATCATTTGAAATTCATCCATAACTTAACCTTCTCTAATTATTTTAATTTTAATTTAATTATACATGATACTTCTGTTTTTAGCCATTTTTTTGCTGAAGAGAAGATTGAGGTCATTATGCAGGAGAAGAATGAAGAGGCAGCTAATTAGTCAAATGAAAAATTTGATAAAACAAATCAAACACAGATTACAATAAATGGTCGTTTTTGCAGTTTGATCGTGTAAGATTTGTAAAATAATAAAGCTAAGATAAGCACAGCGGTTTCTAGTAAGGCGTATTATGAATTGATCCACAACAAGATAAATCAGAATTTTATTTAAATGAGTAAAAAAAGAGAAAATAAGGCACTTAAAGTCTAGCGACTACCGTTAGGGGAAAAGATAAAAAGATTCTTTTCATAACCCGTGGTGCTAGTTAATTTTTTCCTAGAGGAAAATGTCTAAACATGTTGGTAAATCAACAAAAAAACGCATATAGTAGTCTCAAAACTCCCA
>NZ_BEHC01000075.1:0-810 GCF_003112495.1 Enterococcus sp. H57 | reverse complement strand
GGTTCTGTTGCAAAGTTTTAAATAAAGAATAAAATCCCTTACGGTATCTATGATTTAAGCTGGGATTCCCAATAATACCTTGATTTCAGTACAGACCGAAAACCCGAAGAGAGTGCCTTCTTTTCGGGTTTTCTTATATAATCCTCGAATGGCTTCCATGCCTTTAATCGTGGTAGAGGCAGTGCGTAAACTTCGATAGAATTTATTGCGTCTCTTTACTGGACGATGGTCTTGTTCAATCAAATTATTCAGGTATTTAATGGTACGATGTTCTGTCCCTTGATAAAAGCCGTATTCTTTTAGTTTCTTAAAGGCACTTGTAATAGAGGGGGGCTTTATCTGTGACTACAACCTTCGGTTCATCAAACTGCTTCACTAACCGCTTAAGAAAAGCATAGGCTGCTTGTGTGTCCCGTTTTTTACGTAACCAAATATCCAAGGTTAAACCATCTGCATCGATGGCTCGATACAAATAATGTCATTTTCCTTTAATTTTGATGTACGTTTCATCCATTTTCCATGAATAAAAGGATTTTTTATTTTTCTTTTTCCAAATTTGATAGAGTAGTTTGCCATATTCTTGCACCCAACGATAAATCGTCGTATGAGAAACGTTAATGCCACGATCATATAAGATTTCTTGAACTTCACGATAGCTAAGGTTATAACGAAGATAGTAGCCCACGGCTACAATAATCACATCCTGCTGAAATTGCTTTCCTTTAAAATGACTCATCGTCATTCCTCCTGCTATCTTTTTCTATTATTCTACCTTATCTGATAGTAGATTTAAAACTTTGCAACAGAACC
>NZ_BEHC01000074.1:0-278 GCF_003112495.1 Enterococcus sp. H57 | reverse complement strand
ATCACGATGGATCAGTTAATCGAATGGAATAATATCAAAAACAACTTCATTTATCCAGGACAGCAATTGATCGTTAAAGGTGGAACTTCGGCAAATACAAATACAGGTTCAACTACTTCTGCAGCGAAACCAAATACACCGAATACGTCTGCTACGACAAGTACATCATCCACTGGTAATACGATGTATACCGTGAAAGCGGGCGAGTCAGTTTGGAGCGTAGCGAACAAACATCATATCACGATGGATCAGTTAATCGAATGGAATAATATCAAAAA
>NZ_BEHC01000073.1:0-1337 GCF_003112495.1 Enterococcus sp. H57 | reverse complement strand
GAGAGTGTAAAATATTTTGTGTAAATAGAAAAAAGGAAGTCCCTTCTGTAGAATAGAGTTACCACAACACATTCACAGAAGAGAGGACTTCCCTATGAACGATTTTACTACAGAAATTCTAAAGACTCTAGCGAACAAAGGCGATTTGAATGAATTATTCCGTGTCCATTTGGAGAAAGCAGTCAATACGCTTCTCAAAACGGAGTTAACGGCTTTCCTAGATTACGAAAAGTATGATCGCATTGGTTTTAACACGGGTAATTCTCGTAACGGCTCCTATGACCGTACGGTCAAGACCGAGTATGGGGAACTTCATCTCCAGATTCCGCGCGACCGCAATGGTGAGTTCAAGCAACAGACTGTTCCTGCTTATAGACGGACGAATGACACGTTAGAGGAGACCGTCATTCACCTCTTCCGAAAAGGTATTACCATGTCGGAAATCGCAGACTTGATTGAGAAAATGTATGGGCATTACTACACGCCCCAAACCATGTCCAATATAACAAAATCATTTACAGAAGAGGTAACGGCGTTTAATGGGCGGGAGCTTCATGACCGTTATGCTGCTATTTATATGGACGCAACGTATATTCCGTTAAAGCGGAAAACCGTCGCCAAGGAAGCTATTCATATCGCAGTTGGCATTCGCCCGGACGGATCAAAGGAAGTATTGAGCTATGCGATTGCACCGACTGAATCCATCACGATTTGGGAGGAAATTTTATTGGACCTTCAAGAGCGCGGTTTGAAAAATGTCCTCCTGTTCATCACGGATGGCTTAAAGGGGATGGTAGGAGCGATTAGTCGGTTCTATCCCAAAGCTCGTTTTCAACATTGTTGTGTACACGTTTCCCGTAATATCAGTCATAAAGTGCGTGTCGATGATCGTAAGGAAGTCTGTGATGATTTTAAAATGGTGTATCAAGCCTCATCTAAAGAGGTGGCGTTGGAAGCACGTGGTACTTTTGCGGAAAAATGGAAAACCAGCTATCCAAAAGTGGTTGAATCGATTCTTTCGAACGATCACTTGCTCACTTTCTATGATTTCCCCTTGGCCATACGCAAGAGTATTTATTCTACGAACTTGATTGAATCCTTTAATAAACAAATCAAGAAATACAGCCACCGCAAGGAACAGTTCCAAAATGAAGAGTCGATGGAACGTTTCTTAGTCTCGTCTTTTGATACTTACAACCAAAAATTCCTAGGTCGCAGTCATAAAGGTTTCCAACAGGCCGAAGGCGAGCTCGAACAAATGCTAAGCCAACTGATTGAGAATTAGAAACAATCTGCAGTAGGGAAGAATCATTTACACAAAATTATTGACGCTCCCT
>NZ_BEHC01000072.1:73498-74585 GCF_003112495.1 Enterococcus sp. H57 | reverse complement strand
CGTGTTCTCTTAGACATAAAAATTCCTCCTGGTATGTTTTCTTCTAGTCTACACACCTTAATTTTTCTGTCTAGTTAATTGTAGCCTATCCAATTTTATTATCACTAGGACTAGGATCTTTAATTTCTAACAACCCTAATATTTGGTCGGGATACATATCAATTACCTTAAATTTCAAAGAAGATGCGTATAACCAAGATATTTTAATAGAAGGAAAGACACAATTATGGTTTAAATTTGATCCTTCGAATAGATTTATCAAAGATTTTTATAAAGTATGGGATTCAGAAGTTTTCTTTTTAGCAATCGAAGAAAGCTTATTAATCAATCTCTACTATTCTAATAAGAACTATTTCAAAATTCCTGCTGCGAAAACTAGAATGAAGAAGGATGTATACTTTTTGTTTGATATCGTGACTGACGTGCCAGACGCACGAAGCGATCATCGGCGTTATGATTATATAAAGTATACTTTCGTTGATCCAGAAAGATACAAAGATTAAAGTAGGCTACCTAAAAAGGTAGCCCGGAACGGATTTTATCACCATACTTATAAAAGGAGATATTTTTAAGTTAGTATTAAGATTGTGTAATATGATGATATCTATATTTTATAGTATCAGTGCTATAAAATCAAAAATAAGTCACTAATTAACTATCACTCCAATTATAAGTCTTTTTCCCATTATTTTTTACAGTTATATGGTATGCTTTTTAATGGCTTCAAATATAAAAGAGTTTAAAGCGTAACACACTTATGGGGAAGTGGTTTTTGGGGAACGCTTTAAACTCTTCTTTATTATTATCTCACAATATAACCCAAATGTCTTTCCATTTAAAAATCAAAGTAAAACTTTTCAAATATACAGAAGTATAACTATGTGAAACATCCTTTCATTAATCCATAAAAGGATACATAAAAAAGCCACTCATTTGAGTGGCAATGAAGAAAAGCTTTAGCTTGTATAATACTCTTCAAAAAATTCTAACACAGAACGATTCAATTGGCTACATTAATGTACCCTGTAGGACTCGAACCTACGACCGGACGGTTATGAGCCGTCTGCTCTAACCAACTGAGCTAAGG